>NZ_BAAGYK010000119.1:0-1570 GCF_054779355.1 Azotobacter armeniacus | reverse complement strand
GGACGCCCGGGTCTATGCCGGGCTGTTCGACGGTGCGGAGCGGGCCAGCCTGGAGCTCGGCGGACAACGCCACGCCTACGTGCATCTGGCGCGCGGCGCGCTGAGCGTCAACGGCCAGCGCCTGGAAGCCGGCGACGGCCTGCGCGTCCGCCGCGCCGAACGGCTGGAATTTGCCGACGGCTAGCAGGCCGAGGTGCTGGTCTTCGACCTGCGCCCCAACGAACGGCCGCGGATGGCGTGAACGGTACCCACGGTGGCCCCTGCTGGCAGCGCTGGGTATACGCCCGGCGAAAGAACCGCAACCCATCGCTCACTGGCGCTCTTGAAGGAGTCCTCATGAAAGCACTGCAATTTTCCCAAACCGGCGATCTGTCTGCGCTGCGTTATCTCGACCTGCCGACGCCGGTCCCTGCCGCCGGCGAGGTGCTGGTGGAGGTCAGAGCCAGCGGACTGAATCCGAGCGACGTGAAGAACGTGCTCGGACGTTTCCCCTACACCACCCTGCCCCGTATTCCCGGCCGGGACTTTGCCGGCGTCGTGGTGCAAGGCCCGCCGCCCCTGCTGGGCAAAGCGGTGTGGGGGACGGGCAAGGAGCTGGGCTTCTATAACGACGGCACCCATGCTGCCTACGTGAAGCTGCCCGCCGACGGTGTGGCGCTCAAACCTGCGTCCCTGAGCTTCAGCCAGGCCGCCAGCCTCGGCGTGCCCTATACCACCGCGTGGGATGCCCTGGAGCGTAGCGGCGTGGGCCGTGGCACGCGGCTGCTGGTGATCGGCGCCGGCGCGGTGGGCCGTGCGGCCCTGGCACTGGCCAGGGTGCGGGGCGCGCACGTGCTGGGTGCGGCGCGCCGTGAGGAACAGCGGCTGGCTCTGCAGGCCCAGGGGTTTGAAACGCTGCCGCTGAGCACTCCGGAAGCCCTGCCCAGCCAGGTCGAACAGGTGTTCGAAGGCGGTGCGCAGGTGATCTTCGATACCACCGGCTTTTGGCTCGCCGCCGCGGTCCCGGCGCTGGCGACCTTTGGCCGCGTCGCGATTATCGCGGCGCCGGTCGACGGCCAGGTACAGTTGCCCGCGCTGGACCTATATCGCCGCGGCGGCTCGGTGGTGGGCGTCAACTCGCTACTCTACGGCTGCGCCGAATGCGCGCGAATGCTGGAACGCTTCAACCGGCATTTCGACGACGGCACTCTGCCCGCTCCGGAGGGGTTGATCGAGTCCCCCCTCGCCGAGGGCCCGGCGCGTTATGCCGACGTCGACGAAGGGCGCAGCGAGAAGGTGATCCTGATTCCCTGAACCGGACCGGTTGGCGTTCGCCGCTTTGCAGGCCCGGCGCGGGCGCTTACCGAACGGGGTGTCGAAGCCCCTCTCCTGGACAGGCAGGGGGCGTCTTAGTAAATGCTCGATCCAGCAGCGGCGCGGCTTTGCGCTTGGCTGTGGCCGCAGGAAGCTCCCTCATGACCGTTTTTGAAACTCGAGGTGACCAACGCTGGCTGCGGGCTGCTTTCTCGCGACGGCCTCTCGAAAAGGATCGTTTTGTCGGTCCGTTGCAGGGCTATCCACCAAAGGTGTA
>NZ_BAAGYK010000118.1:0-18741 GCF_054779355.1 Azotobacter armeniacus | reverse complement strand
AGAACAGGCCCAGATAGATCAGCACGCCGCCAAGCACGGCAACCAGCCAGAACACCAGGTAGCTGCGCTGGAGGTGGGCGATCAGATCCACCGGCTCCTTGTGGATCTCCAGCAGGGTCGCCACCTGGCCCGCGCCGTCGTCGAGCGGGATGTAGTGCTCGACCTGGAGGCTGGCGGGCAGGCCAAGGAGGCTCGCTCCGAAGTGGCTGGCGGTGACCGTATCCCCGCTGCTGAAGGCTTCCTCCAGGTTGTCGTTGGCGACTTTCCTGCCGATCAGCTGCGGATCGGTCGACCAGAAGACGACCCTGTCGGGGGCGTACAGGTTGACCAGGCGCACATCGGGGAGCTGGGCGATGTGGTCGAGGAACTCGCTGCGCTCGCTGCGCATGCTCGTCCGCAGCAGCCGTTCGGACCCGACGGTTTCCGGCCCCGGCGCGGACTGACGCCGCTCCATGGCGGCGATCGAGCGGACCGACTGGGCCGTCAGCAGCCCATCGCGCCGGACGCTCTCGACCAGCAGAAAACGGGTGGAAAGGAGGGCCAGCGAGAGGACGACCGTCGTGATGACGGCGAAGCTGACCAAGGAGAGCCATCTGATCAGGTTGAACCGTTTCGGGACCTTCGCGCCCAAGGTTGCTTGCCTCCCTGCGAAGAAGGATGCCTCTGGAACCCGACTGGCTCATCCTGCTATTTATTCGTTCTTGGTGAGGTTTTTATAGCCCATCGCCATCGGGCGGCTAAGCACGATTGGCGATTAAGAATGTCGGTGCTTATATAAGAGCCGCCAGCCTAACGGCTCCATATGTCAGATTTGGGTCAGAATGCAGGCCAACTCCAGACGGCTGGCGACGCAAGCAACGGGCGACCGGAACCGGGGGATAGTCAAGCGCGATGAAGTGGCCCTGGGCGGCATCTGCGGCGCCGTTGGGGGGAGGGGTTACGGCCTGCGGCCCAACCCACCCTACCGCCTGTGCCCCGGATGATGGAGGGCACGCAAATACATCGCGCCGGCCAGCGGCAGTTCGCCATCCAGTTCGGCCAGGCTGGCGGTGCCCATCGGTACTGGAGCCTGCAGGTGGCCGTGGATCAGCAGGCCGGCCAGCGCGCCGATGAACGGCTGGTGGCTGGCCAGCAGGAGCTCCACCCCGCCGCATTCGGCCAGCCGGTCGAGGGCCTGGCGCGGATCGCTGTCCGGAGCCAGCCAGTCCACCACCAGCAGCTCCGGCGCGCCGTCGAGGAGCTCCTCCAGCAGTTCGGCGGTCTGCCGGGCGCGCACATAGGGACTGCAGAGAATCGTCCGCAACGGCCGGCCAGCCAGGTGCACGGCCGCCTGGCGGACCTCCTGGCGGCCATGCCGGGTCAACGCGCGCTCGGCATCGGGGCGGGCGTGCGGCTCGGCTTCGCCATGTCGCAGCAGCCAGAGTTTCATGGGGATCTCCTCACCACCCGGGATGGAGGAATCAGAAGCCGCTGGTGGAAATGAAGTCCACATCGGTCTTTGGCTCGCCGGTCATCAGGGCCTCGATGACCTGGGCCAGAGTGCGCCCCTCGAAGAGGATGGCGTGCAGACCGGCGACCAACGGCATGTAGACGCCGAGCTCCTCAGCCTTGGCCTTGAGCACCCGCAGGGTATTGACCCCTTCGGCCACCTCGCCCAGCCGCGCCACCGCATCCTCCAGACTGAGGCCCTGGCCGAGAGCATAGCCCACTTGGTAGTTGCGGCTTTTCGGCGAGGTGCAGGTGACGATCAGATCACCGACCCCGGCCAAGCCGAGGAAAGTCATAGGGTTGGCGCCAAGCCGCACAGCAAAGCGGGTCATCTCGGCGAGGGCGCGGGTGATCAACATGCTCTTGGTGTTCTCACCCATGCCCAGCGAGGCGGCCATGCCGGCCATGATGGCGTAGACGTTCTTCAGCGCTCCGCCCAGTTCGGCGCCGAAGCGGTCGCCGCTGGCGTAGACGCGGAAGGTGCGCCCATGCAGCACGGCCTGCACCGCCCGGCACAGCTCCTCGTCCTCGCTGGCGATGACCGTGGCGGTCAGCGCATGCTCGGCGATCTCCCGCGCCAGGTTGGGCCCGGAGAGCACGCCGATGCGTGCCGCAGGGGCAATCTCCTCGATGATCTGGCTCATCAGCTTGAAACTCTGCGCCTCGATCCCCTTGGTGGTGCTGACCAGCATCTTCCCGGCCAGCAGTGCGGATACCGGCTGCAGCGCCTGGCGCAGGGCGCTGGAGGGCAGCACGACGAAGATCAGCGCGCTGCCCGAGACGGTCGCGGCGAGGTCAGTGACCGGCTCGACGTCGGGGAGCACCTTGACGCCCTTCAGATAGCGCGGATTCTCCCGATGCGTGCGGATCGCCTCGGCCTGCTCGTGATCGCGCATCCACAGCCGCACGGCCTGGCCGTTTTCCGCCAGCAGATTGGCGAGCGCCGTGCCGAAGCTGCCGCCGCCGAGCACTGCGATGGGTTGTCTTGCTGTCATCTCGTTCCTCCAGTACGGCAATGGGGCATCATTATACGGAGCGATGCCGCTGCGACCAGTCATCGGCTATCCCTTGCACGGGCGCAGGCAGTGCCGTAAGCATTTTGCAACGCTGGCAAGCCTCCTCCATGGTCGGTCGGCGGCCCTTCCTCAGGCCAACAAGTGATAAACTCAATAATTACGGCCGACCTTCGTCATTCCGACTCCATGCATTGTGCTGCCGGCTGCGACGCCATGATAGGGATGACCTTGCTCAGCTCGGCACTGTGACTTTCAACATCAGGCAACAGTCTATGACTAGGCTGCCGAATCATACCCCCGTTGCCTGCAGCCACCAGACGTTTCGTCCGCCCTTCATGAACGGACCATTGAGGAATTTGCATGACCAAACAACACGCCTATACCCAGGAAGACTTGCTACGCTGCGCTCGCGGCGAGCTGTTCGGTCCGGGTAATGCGCAATTGCCCTTCCCCAATATGTTGATGGTTGATCGCATCACGCATATCAGCGATACCGGCGGCAAGTACGGCAAGGGCGAAATGGTCGCCGAACTGGACATCAACCCGGACCTGTGGTTCTTCGCCTGCCATTTCGAAGGGGATCCAGTCATGCCGGGCTGTCTCGGCCTCGACGCCATGTGGCAGTTGGTCGGCTTCTACCTGGGCTGGCAAGGCTATCCGGGACGTGGCCGGGCCCTGGGCTCGGGCGAGGTCAAATTCTTCGGCCAAGTGCTACCGACGGCGAAGAAAGTCACCTACAACATCCACATCAAGCGCACCATCAACCGTTCGCTGATCCTCGGCATCGCCGATGGCACCGTCAGTGTCGATGGCCGCGAGATCTACAGCGCCGAAGGCCTGCGCGTCGGCCTGTTCTCCTCTACCGACAGCTTCTGAAGGACATCCACATGCGTCGCGTCGTGATCACTGGCCTCGGCATCGTATCCTGCCTGGGCAATGACAAGGACACCGTATCCGCCAACCTGCGTGCCGGCCGGCCAGGGATTCGCCACAACCCCTCCTATGCCGAAATGGGCCTGCGCAGCCAGGTGTCCGGTTCCGTCGACCTGGATCTGGAAGCACTGATCGACCGCAAGATCTACCGCTTCATGGGTGACGCCGCCGCCTTCGCCTACCTGTCCATGGAACAGGCGATCAAGGATGCCGGCCTGACAGCGGAGCAGATCTCCAACCCGCGCGTCGGCCTGATCGCCGGCTCCGGTGGGGCCTCCACCTTCAACCAGATGGAAGCCTTGGACATCCTGCGCGAGAAGGGCGTCAAGCGCGTCGGCCCGTACCGTGTGCCGCGCACCATGGGCAGCACCGTCTCCGCCGGCTTGGCCACCCCCTTCAAGATCAAGGGCGTGAACTACTCCATCTCCTCGGCTTGCGCCACCAGCGCCCACTGCATCGGCAGCGCCATGGAGCAGATCCTGATGGGCAAGCAGGACATGGTCTTCGCCGGCGGCGGCGAAGAGGAACACTGGAGCCAGAGCTTTCTGTTCGACGCCATGGGCGCCCTGTCCACCCAGTACAACGACACCCCGGAAAAGGCCTCGCGCGCCTACGACGCCAAGCGTGACGGCTTCGTCATCGCCGGCGGCGGCGGCATGGTGGTGGTCGAGGAACTGGAGCATGCCCTCAAGCGCGGCGCGAAGATCTACGCCGAGATCGTCGGCTACGGCGCCACCTCCGACGGCTACGACATGGTCGCCCCGAGCGGCGAAGGCGCGGTGCGCTGCATGCAGCTGGCGCTGGCCACGGTCGACACTCCGATCGACTACCTGAACACCCACGGCACCTCGACCCCGGTGGGCGACGTGGCCGAGGCCAAGGCCGTACGCACCGTGTTTGGCGACAAGGCCCCGGCGATCAGCTCCACCAAGAGCCTGTCCGGCCACTCGCTGGGCGCCGCCGGCGTGCAGGAAGCGATCTACAGCCTGCTGATGATGGAAAACAACTTCATCGCCGGCTCGGTCAACATCGAAGAGCTGGACCCGGAAGTGGCCGATTTGCCGATCGTCCAGAAGACCCGCGAGAACGTCACCCTGCACACCGTGATGAGCAACAGCTTCGGCTTCGGTGGCACCAACGCCACCCTGGTGCTCAAGCGCTGGCAGGGCTGAGCCCAGGCTCCGGTTCTGACCATTTAGACGCCCCGCTCCGCCGGGGCGTCTTGCTTTCCGGCCCCCTAGTCCTCGCGAAAGGACGGCTCGGCGACGAACTGCCAGTCGGCATAGCGGGTCATCCCCTCGAAATGCTCCCACCCCGGCGGAAAGTTCGCGCTCTTCAGCGGGCGCCGTTCGGAAAGGCTGTGGACCCCGGTGATACGCCCATCGACCGAGCGGATCAGTCCCCACTCGCGGCTGCCGGTGACCGGATCGGCGTAGAGCCGGCGCAGGTGCCGCTGCCGCTTGATCTGCCGGCGGTCCTCCAGCAACTCCTCAAGGCTCTGCGGATACTGGGCGATACCGGGCGAGCTGCGATGATAGCTGCGCAGCGCCACGGCGTACTGGTTGCCGACCCAGAGCAGATCGCGCTCTTTGGCCCTCTGGCTGGCAGTCGACCACAGCTGGCCGGCCGCGGCCAGCGCGCCGCCCATCAGCGCGACGAGAAACAGCACGCCCAGGTAGGTGAAGCCCCGCTGGTCGCGCATCGCCTCACCATTCGGCATACAGGCTGCCGTCCTTCGCCCGCCCGTCCGCCCCGCTCCTGACGTCGGCGACGCTGCCGGGAATGCCCTCGGGCGGCGGTAGCACGACCCACAAGTCGCGGCGCTCGGCGATCGGGTCCACAGGCAGGTTGCGCAGGTAGCGCTGCTCCACCAGCGCCTCGAGGCTTTCCGGATAGCTGCCGGTGTCGCCGTAATACTGGTCCAGGGCATCGCGCATGACCGCCAGACTCTGCTTGAGGGTGGTCTCCCTGGAGTGCTCGAGGCTGGAGAAATAGCGCGGCACGGCGATGGTCAGCAGGCTGGCGATGATCGCCATCACCACCAGCAGCTCGATCAGGGTGAACCCAGCCTGTCGTTTCATGGCTACCACTCCCGGTACGGAATGCCGTTGAGCCCGCGGCCTCCGGACAGCGAGTGGACGTCGAAGACGTCCTCGCCCTCCTGTGGATTCTCCGCGGAACTGCCGTAGCTACGCAGCCCCCAACTCTCCAGCGCGTCCATGCCCGGCACAGCGAAGGGGTCGCGGGGAATCCGCCGGAGGAAATAGAGCTTGCTCCCCGACGGGTTGCGCAGGTCGCGAACGCCCTCCACCAGCACCTCCAGCGAGGGCGGATAGCCGCTTCCGAGGGCGGACTTCTCGATATAGCCGGCGTCGGCCGCCTGCTTATAGGCATCAATCGCATCGCGGATGCGGTACAGCGCACCCTTCAGCTCCTGCTCCTTGCCGCGGCGGATCACCGTCTCGGTCAGCGGCGCGGCCATGCCGACCAGCAGCCCGAGGATCGCCAGGGCGACCACCAGTTCGAGCAGCGAGAAGCCGCGCTCCCGGCCCGACCCGCCGTTCATGGCTGCTCTCCCCCACCGGAGACAAGCGATCCGGACTTCGGCTGTCTGCGTCCGACCTCGCTCTCGCGGGGCAGCGCGGCCGGATGCAGACGCAGGCGGCTCTCGGTACCGGAGCCGAACTCCATGTCGTAGGGGCTCTGGTACGGCAGATTGCGCACGATGTGCGGGGTGATGGAAAGCACCAGCTCCGACTTGTTCAGCTCGTCCCGGTTGCTGCCGAACAGCCGGCCTAGGACGGGGATGCCACCCAGACCGGGGATGCGATCGCCCGACTTGCTGCGATTGTTGCGCATCAGGCCAGCCAGTATCTGGGTCTCGCCGTCGCGCAGGCGCAGGGTGGTGACCGCGTTGCGGGTATCCACCCGGTACAGAGTGCTCCCTTGTTCCGTACTCGGCAGCGGGTTCGCGTTGCTCACCTCCAGCCCCACCTTGATGGCGACCTCGTCATTCAGATGGATGATGGGTTCGACCTCCAGCTTCAGGCCCACGTCCAGGTAGGTGACGCTCTCGGTGAACATCAGCCCCGAAGTAGAAGGTGTCGAGGTGGCGCTGACCACCGGTACCCGCTCGCCGATGTGGATGCGCGCCTGCTCGCGGTTGCTGACCCGCAGTATCGGGCTGGCGAGGGTGTTGACGTCGCTGTCGTTAGCATTGATCCTCAGCGTCGGCGATGGATTGATCCCGATTCGATTAGAGTTGATTCCGCGCAGCTGGCCAAGCGTACTGGCGCGCGCGGGATCGCCGCCATCCGGAGGAAACGTGAGGACGCTGAAGGTGCTCGGCCACTGCAGGCCGAGATCGAGGATGCGCTGGCGGGAGACCTCCATCACCTCCAGCTCTAGCACCACCTCCGGGTTGGCCTGGTCCTGGGCCTGGAACAGCCGCTCGGCCAGGTGCACCGCATCCGGCGTGTCGCGCATGCTCAGGGTGTTGAGGCGCTCGTCGACGAACACGTCGCGAGTCTTGAGCAGGGTCTTGACCATGTTCAGCGCGGTGTTGGCGTCGGTGTTGGCCAGGTAGAAGGTCTTCAGCACCAGCTCCTGATACTCCTTGAGCTTCTGCGGCGTGTTCGGGTAGATGAGGATGGTGTTGTCGTTGACCACCTTCTGCCTCAGCTGGCTTTGCTGCAGCAGCAGGTCCACGGCATCCTCGATGGCCACCTGCCGGACGTAGATGGTGGCCTTGAGATCCGGGCTCACGTCCTGGTCGAAGATGAAGTTCATCCCCGCGGTCTGCGCCAGCACCTCGAAGACCAGCTTCAGGTTGGCCTCGCGAAACTCCAGACTGACCGGCCGCTGCAGCTTGGCGCGCAGCTGCGGATAGGCGACGGCGGTCTGCGCGCGGGTGCCCTCGATGTCCTCCTGCAGGGCCAGCGCCCCCTCGTGCTGCGGCTCCAGGCTTAGGATCGAGCGCACCAGCCGCTCGGCCCCGGCCAGATCACCGCGACGCAGGGCCAGCTCCGCCTGACGGTACTGCTCGGCGACATTGCGCAGCTGGACGATCTGGCGCATTCCCTCGGTGGCCCGGGCATTGCCCGGCTCGATAGCCAGCACGCGCTGGAAGGCGGCTTGGGCGGCCTCGTTGTCGCGCGTGGCGCGCGCCTGCTCGGCCTGCCTCAGCAGCGTGGTCACCACCCGCCCCCGCTGGGTGGTCAGGGCGATCTGCAGACCGGAATTGCGCGGCTCCTTGCGCACCGCCTCGATAAGTTGCTCCAGTCCTTCCTCGTAGCGCCCCTCGTCGATCAGGGCGATGCCCTCCTTGCTTGGCTGCCCGGCACAGCCGGACACCAGCACAGCGCTCAGGAGCATCGGCAGCCAGATGGCGGTTGCACCCTTGCGCGTTGCAATGGTCATGGATTGCTCCCCACGGACAGCGACTGGATCTGGTTCAGCGGCAGGTAGACCAGGGTCAGTTCGTCGGCAGCGATCTTCTCCAGCCGATAGGTGCCGTCGATCACGTCGCCGGCTTCCACCGTGTGCACGCGATCCCCGCGCAGCAGAAAGACCCTGAGCCGAACACTGTCGTCCAGCCGCCCGATGAATTGGAATGGCAGCGGTGGAGCTACCGGAGGTGACGGCAGCCTCGATGTGGCCGCCGCCAGCGCCGCGGCATCCGGACGGTGCTTCGGCGCTGGTGCCGCGCGCCAGCTGTGCGCGGCGAACAGATTCGCCTGCGGCACCGCCTGACTCGCCGGCCCGGCCCGGAGCGTCCGGGCGTCCGCCTGGGCGGCACTCTGTCCGGCCGGCACCATAGCCGCTCCGCCCGGTCCGCCCGGTCCGCCACGAGACGCCACCAGGGGCTCGACCTTCTGCGAAAAGAACTCGGGCAGCAGCGCCAGCAGTCCCGTACAGGCGAAGAAGGCCAGCCAGCCCAGAAGCCGTCGCCTGCCCATCACCACCTCGACAGATAGAGAGTCATGCGGATGCGCCCCTTGAGTTCGGTTTCATGGATGTCCTTGCGCTTGAACTCAACATCCTCCAGCACCAGCGCCGGCACCTCGGCCAGCAGGCTGTGCAGGAAGCGGCGCAGCTGCGGATAGCCGGCGCGCACCGGCAGAAGGATGCGGTAGCGCGCCAGGCGGGTTTTCGGGTCGATACCGAGGGAATATTCGCCGCGGGCCAATGACAGGTTTTCTGCCCGGGCCGCCGCATAGATACGGTCGATGGTTGCGGTTGCCGCCGGCTGCGCCGGCAGCTGGCGGTGGAAGTCGGCCAGCTGCTGGCCGGGGCCCAGGGGCGGCAGCTCGACGCCCTGCTCGATACGCAGTTGGTGCTCGCGGGTCTCCAGGATGCGCTCGGCCAGCGCCTGGCGCTCCTGCCAGGCCGGCCACAGGCCGAACAGCCCATGGACGACAGCCAGCACCAACAGCGCGGCGCCTCCAGCGCCCGGCCAGCCCAGCCGCTGGAGGCGCTCGCGGAGAATCAGCCTATGGACGCCCATCCGCCACCTCCCAGGTCGCCAGCAGGCTGAAGCGGATCGGCCGCTCCGCCACCTGGACGAGCACCTCGTGTTCAAGCAGGGAAACGTCGCTCAGCCCATCGCTTTCCTCGAGGTGCCGATGGAACTCCAGCATGGCCTCCAGGTTGCGCGCCTCGGCGGTGATCCGCAGCAGCCGCTTGCGCGCATCCGGGGTCAGGGTGAGCAAGGCGACGTCCTTGAGGGGCAACATCTCCAGGGTGGCGAACAGCCCGTTCCAAGGCAGGTTCAGCGCCGCCGAAACCCGGCGCATTTCCGCCAGGCTGGCCTGCTGGGCCAGGCTGTCGGCCTTCGACAGCGGCGCCTGGCGGACCTCGCCGCCCTGCACCTGCTGCAACCGGGCGAGCTCCCCGGCGTCGTGCGCCGTGTCCGCGGCGATCCGCTGCTGCACGGCCCAGATCAGTCCGGCCAGCAGCAGGCCGCCGGCCAGCAGCACCCAGCCGAGCGGACTGGCGAGGGACCGGCGCTGAAAGTCGAGATCGAGTTGACGCATCTCAGTTCACCGCCATAGCCATGGCCTGCAGGGCATCCGCTGGCGCCCGCGGCAACTCCAGTGCGTGCAGCCCGTCCGGCGGCGCCTCCGTGCGCCCCGGCGCATGCAGGTAAAGTGCCGAGCGCGCCGCGCCCTCCAGCCCCTGCAAATCGCTCTCCCGCTCGATCAGGGCGAGCAACGCGGTGTCGTCTCCGCTGCCGGCCACGGAACGCACGCCGGCCCAGCATCCTTCGCGGGCCAACAGCAGGCTGCTGCGTCCCTGCTCGGCGAGCACGAAGAGGAAGTCGCCAGCCGGCAGCTGCCCGGCGAAGCGGTTGAAGGCCGCCATCAGGTAGGGCTGCACCGAAGCCAAGCGGAGTCCGGCGCCCTTCAGCGCGACCTGCAGGCGCTCCAGCAGCCCCCGCTCGACGGCTGCCGCCAGCCGCGGCTGCCCGGCCGGGGCTGGCGACAGGCGCACCAGCCAGTCGTTGGCGAGCGCGCCGTAGATCTCCTGGAAGCGGAAGCGTGCATAGGCCTCGAGCTCCTCTGGCGAGGCGATCTGCTCGCTCCAGGGAATCAACGCGAAGCGCACGAAGCGGCTGGACAGCACCAGGCTCAAGGTGCCGCGCCCGCGATCCTGCTCGCTCAGCAGGCGCTCCAGCGCCTGTGCTGCGCCGCTCCAGGCCGGCCCCTCGGCCTGGCCGTACTCGGTCCCGCCGAGCAGCTCCAGCTCGCCCCTCCGTCGGCGGAACAGCGCCAGGCGCGTGGCGCCGAGCACGGCGATATACCGTTCACCCCACGAAAGTGACACGGTTGATCTCCTCCAGGGTGGTCCGCCCGCTGCGCACCAGCTCCACCGCCGAGCTGCGCAACAGACGCAGCCCGCGACGGCGGGCCAGTTCCTTGATCTGCGAGATGGGCTGGCGCTCGACGATCAACTGACGGATCTCGTCGTCCAGCAGCAGCAGCTCGGCAATCGCCTTGCGCCCGCGATAGCCCGACCCTCGGCAGCGCCCGCAGCCGCTGCTCTGGACGAAGCGGAAGTCGCCGACCTCGGCCGGGTTCAGCCCGGAGCTCAGCAGCTCGTCGGCCCCCGGCTCCACGGGCGAGGCACAGTCCGGGCAGACCAGACGGATCAGGCGCTGAGCAAGCACCGCGTTGAGCGCGGAGACGAAGCTGTAGGGATCGACCTCCATCTGCACAAAGCGGCCGATCACATCGAACACGTTGTTGGCATGGATGGTGGTGAACACCAGGTGGCCGGTGAGCGCCGACTGCACGGCGATCTGTGCGGTTTCCGGGTCGCGGATCTCGCCGACCATGATCTTGTCCGGGTCGTGGCGGAGGATCGAGCGCAGCCCGCGGGCGAAGGTCAGTCCCTTCTTCTCGTTGACCGGAATCTGCAGCACCCCGGGCAGTTGGTATTCCACCGGGTCCTCGATGGTGATGATCTTGTCCACCCCGTGGTTGATCTCGGTGATCATCGCGTACAGGGTGGTGGTCTTGCCGCTGCCGGTGGGGCCGGTCACCAGCACCATGCCGTAGGGCTCGGCGGCCAGCCGGCGCAGGCTGCGCAGGGTCGCCTCCTCGAAGCCCAGCGCCTCCAGGCTGACGCCGCTGACGCGGTCGGCCAGGTCCTGCTTGTCGAGCACCCGCAGCACGGCGTCCTCGCCGAAGATGCTCGGCATGATCGACACCCGGAAGTCGATCTGCCGGCCGTGGATGCCGACCTTGAAGCGGCCGTCCTGAGGCACCCGTTTCTCGCCGATGTCCAGCTCGGCCATCACCTTCACCCGCGAGATCACCTGGTCGGCGATCTCGCTGCCCTGCACTCGGCCAATGGAGTTGAGCACCCCGTCGATGCGGTACTTGATCACCAGTCCGCTGCCGGTCATGCCCAGGTGGATGTCGCTGGCGTGCATCTTCAGCGCGTCGTAGAGGGTCGAGTTGACCAGCTTGACCACCACGCTGGAGTCCTCGCTGATCCGTGCCAGCGACAGGTTCTCCACCGCCTCGGCCTCGACCGCCTCGGCAGCGTCGGCGCCCAGCGACTCGACGGCCTGGAACTCCTCCTCGTGGCGCGCCAGGTAGCCGGCCAGATCGGCCGGATGCACCAGGTACAGCGGTGCGCCCTCCAGGCAGGCGTCGATCCAGGCCAGGCGGGCATCGTCGAAGGGATCGGCGAACACCCCGACCTCGCGCTCGTCGAGGCGGACCACAGCGAACTCGCGCTTGAGCGCCTGGGCCAGCGCCAGCCGCTCGAACACCGGCCGACAAGCGAACAGCGCCTCGCCGTCGAGCACTGGGTAGCGTAGGGTGGCCCCCAGGCAGCGGACGAACTCGCCCGCCGCGAGCCCGGCCAGCGCCTCCAGCGCCTCGACCACCCGCCCGCCCCCGGTCGCGGCGCGCTCGCGGGCCTCACGCAGCAGCGCCGCCTCGAAGCGGGCTCTGCCCAGCTCATTCCCGCCGGGTGCAGGCTCTGCAGAAAGACTGTCCATGCAAGCTCCCCTCATTCAATACAGTCGCCCGCTCTGGGCAGAAGCAGCGCTATTCGCTGTGCACCCGGCGCTCGACCTGCGGCTTGCACACCACCCGGCCCAGATCCGCCAACGGAAAGGGCTTGAGCAGGATGTTCACGATGCCGCGGTGCGCCGCATCATCGCAGATCGCCCCGCTCGGGTAGCCGGTCATCAGCACCCGCTCACCGTCATAGCGGCCGCGCAGGGTATCGAGCAGCTGGAAGGCGTCCATGTCCGGCAGGCAGTAGTCGAGCACCAGGATGTCCGGCCCGAAGCTTGCCGCCAGAGCGATGGCGCCGGCGCCGTCATGGGCGACGTGCACCTCGCAGCGTCTCGTTTCGAGATAGGCCTTGAGATTTTCCGCAAGGACTGGCTCGTCCTCGACAAGCAAGACTTTCCTGATCGCCACGACGACTGACTCCCGTTTCAGAAACCCATGCCCATTCCCGAATCGCGAAAACGCGTTCCCGATTCGACACATGCACAGCCCGCGCCAGTCGCCTTGTATTAATATCCGACTGATTTTTCAGATTTTTTTCCATGAAGGGCATCCCCCAGATTCGGGGAAAAGCCGCCGCTCCCCCACACTGGGGGAAGATTGCTGGCCGCTCAGGACTGCGCCTCGACATAGTGTCTGGTGGGAACGAAGCGCCCTGCAGTTACATCCATCGCGACGATGTGCGCCCCCGCTGCGCCCACCCGCCGGCCCGGAGCAAAGCCCAGTGCTGGTGTCACCCCGGCGTGCAGGCTCTCCAGCTCGCCCAGCAGGCGCTCCCGGCTGGCCTCGCGGCCGGCGCGCTTGAATACATCGCGGTCTTCGAGCAGGTTGAACAGCGCGGTGACGATCCGACCCGCCCCAGCGAGCGGACCGGCGGACGGCAGCAGGCGCCTGGGCGATAGCCGCAGGCGGAGCGTCCGGGCGGACGCTTACTCCAGCGCTTGTTCGGCACGTCGCCGGCGATGAGCAGGGACGAATGCGCCTCCGGGCTCTGCGGGAGCTGGCCGAGCAGCCCGTCACCATACCGCTGGAGCACTCAACGAAGGAAAATGGAGATTGTCCTAATTGGTGCAAGGCATGCGCAGCTGAGGCCAAGCAATGCACCCTGCTGGAGGCTAACGAATGAACAAGACTTGCGAGCAATGGGCAGCACTTTCGCCCGATCACGCCGCGCTGCAGGCCAGCCCTACAGCCATCAAGCACCTGATCAGCGATGCACAGCGGGACATCGCAGAGCTACACAAGAGTAACGAGGCTTTGGCGCAGCAGTGCCGAGAATTGGAGCTCGAGGGGAATAAGTTCGCCAGAACCTGCGCAAAGGAGGTCGATGTCTTGATCGCCGTCGAAGCCGAGCGCGATGCCCTGCGCGCCGAGGTCGAGCGTTTGCAGGAAGAGCACGACAAGGCATGGAGTCGCGCCAGCACGGCTGAGGAGAACGCCAAGGCGCTGGCTGTCGAGGTAGGGCGGCTGCGGAAGGATACGGAGCGGCTCGAATGGTTGCTGCCCCGTATCAACGGGAGGGCTCTCCGTGAAATAGGCGTGATTTACAGCGGAGGGACCGACACGATGCGCACCGCCATCGACACAGCCATAGAAGCCAGCCAATGACCAGCCAGCCCGCGGGTGGCATGTGCGCCGCCTACTGCAGCACCCTGCCCTTTGCATCCATGCTGGAATTCAAGCGCGACGGCCAACCGTCATCGTGCGCTGCACTGAGTTCCAGTGGCGCGAGTAACCCCAAAACCTCACACAAGCAGCACGCCGCCCAGGCCGGGCAGCAGAGAAGCATTGCCATGGCAAAGGTCATTTCACAGCTGACCGTGAACCTGCCGCGCCTGATGGAAGCCGGCGAATACGGGAAGCTGTGCCATGCCTTCGGGAAACCCAGCCTGCAGCAGCTGAAGTAATGGATCGAGGAAGGCGAGCCGGCCAGGGGCCGCCAACGCCAAGCTTACTCCACTGACGGTCGACAACGGTGCCCTGCTTGCTCTGCTCACCGGCGAAGAGGCGCCGACATTCGCCCGCCTCTGCGACCGCTTTGAAACCGAGCACCTGCCCAACCGCAAGCTGGCCGACAGCACACACAAGGAGATCGCCATCGCAGGATACTTGTGAAGGGCTGGAGACAGGCCGTTGTCGGCCAAAGGGATTATCTTGCTCATTCCGTTTCCATCAGCAGGCGATGATCGGCAAGCTGGAACGAATGCTGATCGCACCCTTCAGCGGCTTGGATGCCGGCGCTGCGATTGCTGGTCCGGTCATGCGGAAACGCGATAGCTGCTAGGTTGACGCAAGCCCAGCGTTAAAGTGTGGCTTTTGCCATGACCGACAGAAGCCGTCTGAGCGATACCGAATGGGCTCGCATACCCTGCTGAGTGCCACGAAGGGCATTCCGCTCACCAGAACTCCCCACTGTCGCCGGTTCGTCGAGGCGGTGCTCTGGATACTTCGCAGACTAGCCGCCCGGTTTGCCAGCCTCTTGCTGGAGAAGGGCATGGAAGACGACAAAGCCTCGTATCAGCACCTTTCCGAGTGCCTGCTGCACGCCTGGGAGGCCCGATAGCCCGGAAACGGGTGGCATCGGAGATGCGCAGTAGCAAGTCCTCGCACAGGGCGGTAGCGCGAATTGACGGAGTGTAACCGGCCACACTTCCAACACGTATTCGCCCACCCCTCTCGAATTGGCCGGGGATCACAGCGCACCGCGATGTCCTGCATTTAACTTGCGCCTGGCAAAAGACCGGTACCGGACTACTGTTTTAAATGCCGTCGGCAGATCGGCATGCCGTCAGCGTCAGCCGGTCATTGCTACAGTGGCCACGCCGGCCGTGTTTCACGGCTCCAGCAAAGCGCGCAGGCGGTTCGAGTAATCTGCAAGACACGGAAGTCACCGCTCCGGAATCCGTCTGTAGTCACGCAGACGTCGACAGAGTGACCGCTTGGCCGGCGTAACCGGCCATCCCTTCTCTCCTATCCCTTTCAAGGTCTTTGAGTAAACTCCCTCGCCAGTCGATCAGGGGGAACAAGACGATGTGGGATGCAATCCTGGCGCGGTTCGAGAAGCAGGCACCGGCCAGTATCATGGCACGCCTGGCGCTGGAGCGGGCAATACCGGCTGAGTGGGTCGACGTCGACGAAGTCTTCGAGGCGCACCGGGCCAGTATCCGCGCAAGCCGCTGTTCTCCACGATGGTCGTGGCTGGCCGCGGCTACGTAGGACGCCATGAGCGCCACGCGCAAAGCCAGTGCGACCGCACCGTCGCCCGTCAGCTGCGCAGCATCGCCGTCACGCTGCAAGCCGGACACGGCGAGCAGCAACTGACTCCACTCTACATTCATCCCTCTCCCGGAGCCGCCAGCCTGGCGGCCAGTGACGTGCTCACCGAACGCTATCGGCAGATCCAGGAAGAAGAATGGTCGCCTGAACATGATGACAATTACACGCGAGGAGAACTCGCAGTAGCAGCTGCTGCCTATGCAACGGCAGCGCACTGGCACGCGATAGGCCACCACTGGGATATGCCGCCGGCTTTCACTAGGTGGCTGCCCTAATCCTGGCCGAGATCGAGCGGCTGGATCGAATGAAGCGCATCCAGCAGGAGGCTGGCCAATGACCAGCCTCCTCCACACTCACTCACATTCCGCACTCAACGCCGGCGACCTGGTCATCGATAACTTCGTAGGCAGCTTCGCCTTGACCGATATCGAGCCAGGCCGCGGGCGGCAGGAGGACACTGCTGCCCTCGCCGCGCTGGTTATCCGCTACGCGGCCATGATCAAATTCAAGAGCATCATGCTCGAAGCAGAGGGAGGTGGCAGCAGAAGATACCTACTACTAATGCTTGGCCAACCTGTCGATGAGAGCACGGCAATGCCGGAACCCAGCCTCACGCGCTGCATCAAGGCCATCCCAGGAATAATCGATATCGGTTTTTCTAGACGTAAACACTTCCTTGTCTCGGCGTACGCTGGCTCGGATGGTCCACTTCCTTCCCAGCTCGGAGCGGTACGGCTCAACCGCCATATCGAACCCCTTGTACTTCTGCACGTATACAGCAACATCGGCACCATTATTATTCATATTGTCTCCGTGATTATGATGTTGGCCTGTCGAAACAGGCTGCTCGGCACTTACAACGGAGAAATCCTGCCCCAACTGGAATTTCGTGGCAAGTGCACCGTAACGGGAGCACAGTGCCACTAACCTGCCGGAATTAGCCTACCAACCGCAGTAAATCATGGACGAACGCCTCGACGAAATGGCCACCAAGAGCGGCCGCATCTGCAGCCAATTCGGCTGGACCGCCAGCGCCCATATTGACTGCGCGAAGAAATCGAAAGTAAAAAAGAAGGGAGGAAAATGCCGATGAACACAGCATTCCTGCTGATGGTCCAGTACCGCGGCCAGGTGATCATTCCGCTCGATCGGGTCTGCGAGGACTACTTCCGGCACCTGCCCCCTGAGAAAGTTCCTGCGGAAGCTAACGGGCGTCGAGATCGACTTGCCAATCGTTTGGAGAGGAGCCAGAAAGCGGCGCGCGGCGTGCATCTGACAGACATGGCGCGCGATTTGGACACCCAACACCAGAAGGCCAAAGCCGAGAATTGAACCGCCCCGGGAATTCCGAAGGCTCCGTGGTGTAAGTCACGCCAGGGCGCACCGGTTCGGGCAAGCCAGAATACCGCTTCGACAAACCGGCGACTATCGCAGGCAGTTATGCCTCAGTCGCTGTCTTTACCCGGCAACAGTTCCTGGATTCAATCCCGTGGATCGTCACGAAGCTAATAGCACTTAACTGTCACCCCAAAGCTTAAAAATAACGAATGCCGCTCTTTTGGCTCAAATGAGCCCCTAAGCTTCAGTCATTACTTTGCGGAATGCCGGCATGCCAATAACCGCTGATCTTCTGCTCGATCTTGCCACAGCCTTGGCCGTCGGTTTGCTGATCGGTACCGAGCGCGGCTGGAGCGCCCGGGATATCGACGACACCCACCTACCTGCGGGCATTCGCACATTCGGCCTGGCTGGACTGCTCGGTGGCCTGTCGATGCTATTCAGCAATCTTCTGGGTATCATCGCTTGGATCACCTTGCTGCTGGTGTTCGGCGTGCTGGTGGTGGCCGGCTATCTTGGCGACCTACGCAACAATGGCGACCAGGGCATGACTAGCGAGATCGCCCTGCTGCTGACCTTCCTGCTTGGTGGCCTGGCGCTGGCTGACAGCCGTGCGCTGGCCGCCGCCGGCGCCGTCGTGGTGACCCTGCTGCTCAGCCTGAAGAGTGTGCTGCATAGCGCCTTGCACAAGCTGACAACAAAAGAACTGTCCGGAGCCCTGAAGCTGCTGTTCATTTCTGTGGTGCTGCTACCAGCACTGCCGAACCAAGGCTATGGCCCCTGGCAGGTCTTCAACCCCTATGTCATCTGGTGGATGGTGGTGCTGATCGCCGGCATCGGCTTCGCCGCCTATGTGGCGATACGCGCGGCCGGCACCCGCTACGGCCTGCTGCTGACCTCCCTGCTCGGAGGCATCGTGTCATCCACCGCGATGACCCTGACCCTCTCCCGCCTTCACAAGGAGGCACGGTTGCAGCATCTGCTTGCCTGCGGTCTCCTGGCCACCTCGGCCCTGATGTTCCCACGGGTACTTTTGGAAGTCGGTGTGATCAATCCTGCTCTCCTGACCACCCTGAGCTGGCCGATGGCCGTAGTCACTCTTGTTTATGCAGGGGGTGCACTGCTGTATTACCGCCGCTCCGGGCAAGAGGCAGCAGGGAGCACCGAAACGCTGCTGCAAAACCCCTTCGAGTTGCGCCCGGCGTTGCGCTTCGCTGCCCTGCTGGCGCTGATCCTGTTTTTCGTGGAGGCAGCCCGGCGCTGGTTGGGTGAGGCCGGAATCTACCTGATAGCACTCCTGGCTGGCTTGAGCGATGTAGATGCCATCACCCTGTCCCTGGCACGCAACGCCCAAGGCGACCTGGCCAACGAGGTAGCGGTGCATGGCATTTTCCTAGCCGCTCTCAGCAACAGCCTGGTCAAGGGCGTGCTGATTGCCGTGGTCGGCGGGAGCCGGCTGGCCTGGCTGACCTTGCCGGTCATGGCTGCAGGCCTGTTAGGCGGACTGGCGACCCTTCTGCTGCTTTAAAGCCGCCTCACAAAGCCACTTGGCCGCTCGAATGCTGAAGTTGATCAATGGAACTGGCCATACAGCTCCCCAGATGCTGTTCGAAAGTACGGCCGGGCATCACGCCTTGCTGGCAGGTTTCCAGTTGTGCGGCAGCAGCGCGGATATCTCGCTGGCCTTCTGCGTCGGCAACCGGGTCAGCACATCTTTCAGATAGGCATAGGGATCATGCCCGTTCAGGCGTGCCGACTGGATCAGGCTCATCAGTGCAGCCGCACGCTTGCCGCTGCGCAGCGAGCCGGCGAACAGCCAGTTCGAGCGGCCGAGGGCCCACGGGCGGATCTGGTTTTCGCACCAGTTGTTATCTATCGCCACCATCCCGTCATCGAGATAGCGCACTAGGGCCGTCCAGCGTTTGAGGCTGTAATCCAGTGCCTTGGCGATGGCCGTGCCTTCGTGCACCCGCTGACGCTGGGCGAGCATCCAGGCATGCAGGGCATCCGCGATGGGGACCGCCTTGTCCTGACGTATCCGCCATCGCTCATCGGCTAACCGGTCACGCACGTCACGCTCGATTTCGTACAGCAGGCCGATGGAGTGCAGCGCCTGCCCGGCCAACTGGCTCTGGTTGGCGACGTGCAGGTCGTAGAAC
>NZ_BAAGYK010000117.1:0-5315 GCF_054779355.1 Azotobacter armeniacus | reverse complement strand
GAAATCGCCTTGCGCAACCGCTGTTTCAACGCCTCGCGCTCGTCCTGGTTGTCCGTACGGACCACGATCTTGGCAAATGACGGATCAGGCAGTTCCGGCCCCATTGCCATGTAGAAGCGTGGCGCGCCCTGGCCGACGTAAGCCGTGACGATCCTGGCTTCTTCCTGCCCGGCCAGCCAGGCTTCCACCTTCGCCGTGGCGGCGCTGGTCTGGGCGATCGAGGTGCCGTAAGGCATCTGCACCTCGATCAACACTTCGGGGCGGTCGGAGATCGGAAAGAACTGCTTCTTGACCAACCCCATGCCGAGTATGGCCACGACGAAAAGGCCAACCACTGCGCCGGCGACCAGCCACTTGCGCGCGATGACACGCGCCAGCACCTGACGAAAGCGGTTGTAGCGCGGTGTGTCGTAGAGCGCGTCATGGCCGCCTTCGACCTTCTTGAAGTCGGGCAGCAGTTTGACGCCTAGGTAGGGTGTGAAAATCACGGCGACCACCCACGACGCGATGAGCGCGATGCCAACGATCCAGAACATGTTGCTGGTGTATTCGCCCGCAGTGGATCGGGCGAAGCCATTGGGCATGAAGCCGACGGCCGTGACCAGCGTGCCCGACAGCATCGGTGCGGCGGTGTGGCTCCAGGCATACGCGGAAGCGGCGATGCGGCTGTAACCCTCTTCCATCTTCACCACCATCATTTCGATGGCGATGATGGCGTCATCCACCAGCAGGCCCAGCGCCAGGATCAGGGAACCCAACGTGATGCGGTCGAAGTTCTTGCCGGTCGCGGCCATCACCACGAAGACCACCGCCAGCGTCAGCGGCACGGCCGCTGCGACCACGACGCCCACGCGCCAGCCCATACTGATAAAGCTCACCAGCATGACGACCAGCAGCGCGACGAAGAACTTGACCATGAACTCATCGACCGCCGAGCTGATGTTGACAGCCTGATCCGTTACCTTGGTCAGGCTCATGCCCAGCGGCATCTCGGCGTTGATCGCACTCACCTCGCTGTCCAGCGCCTTGCCCAGGTCGAGACCGTTCCAGCCTTCGCGCATGACGATGCCCAGCAGCAGTGCAGGTTCGTTGCCGTTGCGGATCATGAAAGTAGCCGGGTCTTCATAGCCACGCTTGACGGTGGCGATGTCCAACAGCTTCAGCGTGCGGCCCTGCGCCACAACCGGCGTGTCGCGGATCTTCTGCAATTCGTCGAACGCGCCGTCCAGGCGAATGAACACCTGCGGCCCCTTGGTTTCTACGGAGCCAGCCGGCGTCAGGGCATTCTGGCCGTTGAGCGCGGCGAACACCTCCTGCGGGCCGATACCCAGCGTTGCCAGGCGTTCATGTGAGAACTCGACATAGATACGCTCGGACTGCTCGCCGACGATGTTGACCTTCTTCACGCCCGGCACGTGCAGCAGCCGCTGGCGCAGCCTCTCCGCGTCGCGTACCAGCAAGCGCTGCGGTTCGCCCTTGGCCTTGAGCGCGAACAGGGCAAAGGTGACATCCGAGTATTCGTCGTTGACCATCGGCCCGATCACGCCAGACGGAAGCTCCTTCGCCTCGTCGCCGACCTTCTTGCGGGCCTGGTAGAACTCCTCCGGCACTTGCGAAGGCGGCGTGCTGTCGAGCAAGGTCAAGGTCGTGAAGGCCAAGCCGGGTCTGGTGTAGGTCTCGGTGCGGTCGTACCAGCGCAGCTCCTGCAGGCGCTTTTCGATCTTCTCGGCGACCTGGCCCTGCATTTCCTGCGGGGTTGCCCCTGGCCAAGCTGTGATGATCGTCATCACCTTGACGGTGAAGGCGGGGTCTTCCGCCCGCCCCAACTTGAAGAACGCAATGAGCCCGGCCAGCGAGATCAGGCAGATCAGGAACAGGGTGATGGAGCGCTCGCGTACGGCGAGCGCTGACAGGTTGAAACGGCCTTCGCTCATGGGCGGACTCCCTCGACCGCCGCGACGGCGGCTTGACCGGCCACCCGCACCTGCTCGCCCTCGCGCAGCAGGTGCGCGCCGAGCGCGACTATCCGCTCGCCTTGCTTGAGCTGGCCGGTGATGCGCGCCCCCTCATCATCAAGGTGCTGGACCACGACCGGCTGCCAGTAGACCTGTGCCGGCTCGCCCTCGATGACCCATACCCCCGGCCCCTTGCCCGCGTCGTACAGGGCGCCGATCGGCACCTGCAAGCCGCCTTGCGCGGAAGAAAGCCCATTCGGGATCTGCAGGGTGATCGTGGTGCCCAACGGCGCGTTGGCCAGCTCGCCCTCCAGCACATAGCGCGCCTCGAAAGTGCGGGTCAGGCGGTCCGCAACATCCGAGAGCTGCCGGAGCTTGGTCGGAACGCTAACGTCCTCTTTGCCGAAGAGCGTGGCCTGCGCGGCGGAACCGACCGCCGGGCGCAGGGTTTCCGGCAACTGGATAAGCGCTTCACGGGGTCCGGCATGAGCCAAGCGCACCACGACTTGGCCGGCATTGACGACTTGGCCGGGTTCGACCAGCGTTTCCATGACGATGCCATCGGCATCCGCCAGCAACTCGGCATAACGGGTCGCATTAAGGGCCACCTCAGCCTGGGCCTGGGCCGCGCTGAACTGAGCCCTAGCGGTATCCGCCGCAGCCTTGAACTGATCGTAGGCCGAAGCCGATATCGCGCCGGTTCCGCGCAGGTTGCGGTAGCGGGCTTCATCCTCAGCCGTTTGCTGCGCCCGCGCTCGCGCAGCGGCGACCGCTTCGCGCTGCGCATGCGCGGCGAGCTTCAGATCGACGGGGTCGATGCGCATGAGTGCCTGGCCGCGTTTGACGGTTTGCCCCGTATCCACAAGCCGCTCCAGCACCTTGCCGGAGACGCGAAAACCCAGGTCGCTCTGGACTCGAGCAGCTACGGTCCCGGTGAAGGCGCGTGGCGCAGGGGTTGCCCCCTGAACGATGGCGGCACGCACCAGCGGCGCTTCGGTGCGTGGATCGGATTGCGTTTTTTCGCCGCAGGCGACCAACGCAAACGGCAATACGCAGATGACGGTAGGTAAAAAGAGGCGGCGCCGGAGCATGGGAGTCCCATAAGCGAATTGATTGGGACTCTCACTCTGAATCTAGTGACTAATTTAGTCAATAGTCACAAATATCCAGGCGTCACGGCGACAGGCTGCGCAGCACCAGGCTAGACAGTTGACCTGGCGCTTCGTCGGTGTAGTCGAAGCCATGCTGCAAGAGCAGCGGGTTGAGGTAAGGACGCATGACCAGATAGATCGCCATCACGGTTTCATCGAGGGGCGTCTTGCGCTCGAAGTCTCCGGTTTGCCGACCTTCCTGCAAGATGTCCTGAAGCAACTCCCGGATGCGCCCCTCATAAGCAAGCGTCGCCTGCCAGCGCTCGGTCGCCGCCGAAGTGGCAATTTCGTAGAGCTTGCGATCCTGAAAAAACAGGCGAAGGCTAGCCTCGACGATCGCCTTGAACATCCGCCGCAGTTTCTCCGGCGGGCGATCGGCCTCATCGACGGCCGCTCTGACCTCGGCCTCGATCTGGCGCAGGCAATTCGCGCAGATCATCTCGCCAATGGCCTGCTTGGACTCGAAGAACTTGTAGATGTAGGCTTTGGAAAAGCCGATGGCTTTGGCCAGGTCGGAGACGGTCGTCTTCTCGTAGCCATACCGGCTGAAGTGCTCGGTGGCGGCAGCGACGATCTGATCGCGCACTTCGTGATCGGCCGGGCCGCGAGCTGGAACTGAGTGGGTGACTGTTTTGTTCATGATTTACAGCTTACTGCCAGTCGTTAAAGCGGACAACAAGTGACTATTATGTATTATGGTCACTGGCATTCTGCTCGCCATATCCCCAGCTCCGGAAGAAGCCCATGCCACCCAAGCGCACCCTTGCCCTGCTCATCAGTGCCAGCCTCTCGGCAGGCTGCGCCATCGGTCCCGACTACGTTCGCCCCGACACGTCCCTGCCGGAACAATACCCGGGCCAGGCGGCAGTCGATCAACGGCATGCCACTGCCAGCGCCGACCTCGTCGCCTGGTGGACGGGTTTTGGCGACCCGCAACTGACTCGCTTCGTCAAGCAGCCAGGGCCTACCAGTCGGTTGAAACGCCGCTGGGACAAGTTCTGAACTCGACGCCCGATTTCGACAGCTACGGCAATGCCTACGAAGCCAATCTTGGCGCGAGCTGGGAACTGGACATATTCGGCAGCCTGCGTCGTGGGCGCGAAACGGCGCTTGCAGAGTACCAGGCTTCGGAGGCAGGCGCGGCCGCAACACGATTGGCTGTGGCGGCGCAGACCGCCGACATCTACATCAGCATCCGTGGATTGCAAGCCCGCCTTGACGTTGCACACCGGCAGGTGCAGACACAGCAGGAACTGCTCTCAACGGTCAATCTCCTTATATAGCAAGGGATTGGCAGCCGAGCTTCAGGTGCGGCAGGTCTAATCTTCTGCTCGATGTAGCCCAGATAGCCGTGCTGGCGCGCATCTTGGATCAGGGCGGCAATCACCTCCTCGGAATCGCCCATCTCGAAACAGGTGTCGAAAGTGCGCTAGCGGTTCAATTCGTTCGCATCGCTCACTCGGGACGGGTGGTCGCGCATCACCCAGCCGAACAGCTCGAAAGCCAGGCCGATGCCGACCAGCACCAGCAGGATGCCCAGCTCGGTCGGCAGCCGCCGGCTCCAGAGCGACAGGGTTGCAAGGGGGTTCTTTTCCAGAATGGCGCTCATGGTCTACCTCTCCAGATTATTGGTTGTACGCCAATGAAAAGCGGGGCTGTCGGGACACCCGCCCAATATCGATGAATGTCAGTGAACGATGGGAAGCCCCGACGCCAGGTGCATCACGCGCTCCTGGGTGGCTTCCTCACGGCCGAGGAAGCCGGTGGCTTCGCCTTCGTGCATGACCAGGACCCGGTCGCTCATGCCCAGCACTTCCGGCAGTTCGGAGGAAATCATGATCACCGCCATGCCCTCGCCGGCCAGCTCGGCGATCAGCCGGTAGATCTCGGCCTTGGCGCCGACGTCGATGCCGCGGGTGGGCTCGTCGAGGATCAGGATGCGCGGCTGGGTCATCAGCCAGCGCGCCAGCAGCGCCTTCTGCTGGTTGCCGCCGGACAGGTTGGCGATGCACTGCTCCAGCGATGGGGTCTTCACCCGCAGCTTTCCGCGCATCTCCTCGCACAGCTCGCGCAGGCGCCGCTGTTGCACGAAGCCCCGGCTGGCGAAGCCGGGCAGCACCGCCACCTCCATGTTTTCCTGCACCGAGAGGCAGGCGAAGATGCCGGTGTCCTTGCGGTCCTCGGTGAGCAGCGCCAGGCCCTTGCGGAT
>NZ_BAAGYK010000116.1:143134-167377 GCF_054779355.1 Azotobacter armeniacus | reverse complement strand
TGACCTGGAGGGCGTGGTGGTCGATTGCCCGACCATCGGAGTTTCGTTTGCATTTCATGGAGGTATTGTCTCTCAATATGACAATACTTTCGATAGGCTTAGTAGCGTTCGCACTCGCCGGGAGGAATCGGTCCAGCCGCATGCCGATAGCCGACCACAGGGCATCGACCGTGCGGGCGGCGGTCTTGCGCAGCAGCGCCTTCAGCTTCGCGAACACCTGCCCGATCGGGTTGAGGTCGGGGCTGTAAGGCGGGGGAGTCCATATAGGAGATAGCGCAGTTCGGCCTCCCGCGCCTCAACGGCCTCCCGCACTCCAGCCACCTCGTGCGAGCCGAGGTTGTCCTGCACCACGATATCGCCCGCGCCGAGGATGGGGGCCAGCGCCTGCCCGTTGATCGGCCCATCGCGGACCAGCGGTGCGACCAGGCCTTCGCTACGCAGCTCACAGACGAAGGTGGTCGTCTTCCAGTGACCATGGGGGCCCATGTCCCAGGCAGCGCTGCCCGCGCGGCGCACGCCCCCGGCTGGGGTCCATCTTGGTGTTCGTCCAGGTTTCGTCGAGAAAGATCACGCGGCGCACGTCGAGCCGGGCTTGCTCGGCCATCCACCTGTCCCGCGCCTGCGCGACCTCGGCGCGCTGCTGCTCAGCCGCAGGGACCGATTTTTTTTTGAAGGTGATCCCCAGCCGGGCCAACGCCTTCCACTGCGTGCTCAGGCTCACCCGCACGCCATGCTCGGCCTCGCCCCACTGGCACAACTGCGCCAGGGTCTGGCCGGGCGCCGCCGCCACCCGCTCGGCCAACGCCCCTTCGAGCCCCAGGAGCCGAGGGGGCACGTGGTTGCCTGACCTCCGCACTGACCCGGCCAAGCCGCTGCCGGGCACGTGCCCGAGCCACGTAGGACCTACTCACCGCAAAGCGCTCAGCTACCTCGGAAATCGAGCCGTTGGCCGTCAGCACTTGATCACGCGGATCCTGCCCGTAGGCTTGCCCTCGACGCCCTTCCATGAGCACACCTCCTGTGGTTGCCGAGTGCAGACTTCCTTTTCAGCTTGGCAGTCCGCTTCAACTGCGGCCACAACAGCCAGTCAGGTGAAAAGGGCTATAGCCAGTTATGGCTGCCCCTCGATTGCTCTTGCTTCCCCATGAACGAAGCAGCCCGATGCCCGGGTGACAGGCCAGGCGGAAACTTTTTGCACGCTGGCAAGTCATTTGCAGGCTGTAAGCAGCCTTCTCATCACCTGAGGTGTTTGGATATGGAGAGCACGCGTGCATTGCTGGTCGAGGCGCTGGCGCCTTACAAGATCGACATGGGAGCGGTTCGTCCGGATGGAAGTCGGTTGCTGACGCTGCAGAATGGAGCCGGCGAGATCCTGATCGAGCGCCTGCTCCGTCCGGTGCAATTGATGGACAAGTGGTTACTCATCGATGTGGTGGATGGCATCCATCGCGACTTGCGCATCCTCGAAGGGCGTCTCTCGCCCAAGGTGATCGCGGCGTTGGAGCGGGGGCAGTGCACTAGGCAGAGCGCCGTGTTCTGAGCCCGGCGAGCGACTGAAGGCCCCGCGAAGACCGCGGGGCCTTTAGTTTGGGGCTACAGAAAGTGCTGCGCCGACCTCAGACCGCTCCGTTTTCGCGCAGGGCGGCAATCCGCTCTGCACTGTAACCGAGCGCTTTCAGCAGCTCGGCCGTGTGCTCGCCCAGCGCCGGACCCACCCAGTCCGCCGAGCCAGGCGTGTCCGACAGCTTGGGCACTATGCCTGGCATCCTGAATGGCCGTCCGTCCGGCAGGCGAGCGGCTAGGAACATCTCGCGGGCAAGGAACTGCGGGTCGGCGAACATATCCTCCACCGAATAGATGCGGCTGGCTGGCACCTCGGCGCGATTGAGCAGCGTCATCGCCTGGTCCGCCGGCAGGGCCGCAGCCCAGCGCTCGATCACCTCGTAGAGTTCATCGCGGCGCACATCGCGGCCGGCATTGTCGGCGAGCGTTGGGTCGTCGGCCAGGTCGTCGCGGCCGATGGCCTGCATGAAGCGTCGGAAGATCGCATCGCCATTGGCGCCGATCTGCAGGTGGCGTCCATCGGCGCAGGTATGGATGGAGGAGGGGGTGATGCCGGGCATGATGTTGCCGCTGCGCTCGCGGATGAAGCCGAACACGTCGAACTCCGGCACCAGGCTTTCCATCATGGCGAATACTGCCTCGTAGAGCGCCACGTCCACCACCTGGCCCCGGCCGCCGCCGACTTCGCGATGGCGCAGCGCCATGAGCGCACCGATGACCCCCCAGAGCGCGGCGATGGAGTCGCCGATGGAGATGCCGGTGCGCACCGGTGGGCGATCCTCGAAACCGGTGATGTAGCGCAGCCCGCCCATGGACTCGCCGACTGCGCCGAAGCCTGGCTGGTCCTTCAGCGGCCCGCTCTGGCCGAAGCCGGAAAGGCGCACCATCACCAGCTGCGGATTGAGCGCATGCAGCACCTCCCAGCCGAGGCCGAGCTTCTCCAGCACGCCGGGGCGGAAGTTTTCGATCAGGATGTCCGCGTCGGCCAGCAGCTGCCTGAGGATCGCCAGGCCGTCCGGGTGCTTGAGGTTGAGGGTGATCGACTTCTTGTTGCGCGCCTGGACGAACCACCACAGCGAGGTGCCCTCGTAGAGCTTGCGCCACTTGCGCAGCGGATCACCGCCGTCGGGTGATTCGACCTTGATCACCTCGGCGCCGAACTCCGCGCAGATACGCGCGGCAAAAGGGCCGGCGATCAGGTTGCCGAGTTCTATCACCTTCAGGCCGGCAAGGGGTTTGGCTGGGCTAGGCATGGCATGGGGTCCGTCGGGCTGGCGATGGCGGCGACTCTAACCCGCAGCGCCGCAGCGGAACAGTCCGGGCGTGGCATCCAGGCTCTGGCGCCGCGCCCGCGGTGCACGTAAAGTTCCACCTCTCGGCCCCGGGCCTGCCCATGCCCCTGCATCTGCCCACTCTGTTCCTGCTGGATATCTACATGCTCACCCTGTTGGGTGGTCTGATGCTGCATGCCTGGTGGCGCAGCGAGAACGAGGCGACCCTCGGTTGCATGGCCGGCACACTCCTGCTGGCGGCGCTGGCCGCACTGGTGGTCAGCCTGCGCGGCCTGGGGCTGGACACCCTGTCCATCATGCTCGGCAATATCCTGCTGCAGCTGGCGAGCGGCCTGGGCTGGGCGGCCATGCGCATATTCGTCGGCCGGCGGCTCTGGTGGCCGGGTATCGTTGGTGGTGCGCTGCTGTGGGGGTTGCTCTGCCTGTGCCCGTACTTCATGAGCTCGATGTCATTGCGGGTGAGGGTAGGCACCCTGCTCACCATCGTCTATACCACGCTGACGGCATGGGAACTGTGGCGCGCGCGCCGGCAACTGAAGGTTGCCATCGCTCCGGCAGTGGTGCTGCTGCTGATGCATGCGCTTTTCTGCACGGCTCTTCTGCTGGTGGGCAGTGGCCATGCCATCGAGCGGATGTGGAGTGGGGGAGGCGACAGCTTCCTGACCTGGCGGTTGTTGGAAACCTTCCTGTTCGTCATCGGCATCGCCTTCGTCACCCATGCCATGGTCTGCGAGCGCGCCGAGCAGCGCTATCGGGCCGCGGCCTATCGCGATCCGCTCACCGACATCGGCAACCGCCGGGCCTTCACCGACAGCGGCGAAGTCCTGCTGGCCCGCTGCGCCGCCGAGGCCCGGCCGGCGATTCTGCTGCTCTGCGACCTCGATCATTTCAAGCGGCTGAACGACACCCATGGCCATGCCATGGGCGATGCGGCGCTGGTCGCCTTCGGCCGGCTGCTGGTGCTGAGTATCCGCCAGCAGGATGTCTGCGGGCGCATCGGTGGCGAGGAGTTCGCCTGCCTGCTGCCCGCGGCCGACGAGACGGTGGCGTTGCAGGTGGCCGAACGCATCCGCCACGCCTGCAGCGGGCTGCTGCTGGAGCCGGAGGTGCGCGTCAGCGTCAGCATCGGCATCGCCTCCACGGATCAGGCCGGCTACGACCTGTCCCGCCTGCTGGCGCTGGGCGACCAGGCGTTGTACCGAGCCAAGGCAAGCGGCCGCGACCGGGTCGAGTGTTTCGCCGACTGAACGCTGCAGTCCGCTGTCCGGATTCGGGGTACACTTGCCGCCCCTCGGATCGGACCGGACGCCTGCCAATGGCCTTGCAAGCCACTCCCTACAAAGTCGAACTCAACCTCACTGATCTCGATCGTGGGGTCTACGAGAACCTGCGTTTCACCGTCGCCCGGCATCCCTCGGAGACCGAGGAGCGCCTGGCCGTGCGGCTGATCGCCTATGCCCTCTGGTACGACGAGCAATTGGCCTTCGGCCGCGGCCTGTCGGACGTCGACGAGCCGGCGCTGTGGCAGAAGAGCCTGGACGACCGGGTGCTGCACTGGATAGAGGTCGGCCAGCCGGATGCCGAGCGCCTGACCTGGTGCTCGCGGCGCGCCGAGCGGGTCAGCCTGCTGGCCTACGGCAGCCTGCGGGTTTGGCAGGGCAAGGTGCTCGACGGCGTGCGCAACCTGCGGAACCTCAGTGTGGCGGCCGTGGGGCAGGAGGCGCTGGAGGAGCTGGCCCGCGACCTGCCGCGCTCGGTCAGCTGGAGCGTGATGATCAGCGATGGCACGCTGTTCGTCACCGACGAGCGCGGCCAGCGCGAGGTCCCCCTGGAGTGGCTGCTCGGCGAGCGCTGAGCTGACCGACGGCCTTTTGTAGGAGCGAGCCTGCTCGCGATCCGTGCCTGGAAGGTCGCCGGCAAGCCGGCTCCCACGCCATGAATCCCTGCAACAGAGCAACCATGCGCATCGAACCCCGCCCTCTGCCCGAACGACTGCCCGATCTGGGCGACCTGCCGCCGCTATTGACCCGCCTTTACGCCGCCCGCGGCGTGCAGTCCGCCGCCGAGCTGGACAAGGGGCTGGCGCGGCTGCTGCCCTACTGCCAGCTCAAGGGCATCGAGGCGGCGGTGGATCTGCTGGTCGAGGCGCTGCGGGAGCGCCGGCGCATCCTCTTCGTCGGCGACTTCGATGCCGACGGCGCCACCGCCAGCACAGTCGGCGTGCTCGGCCTGCGCCTGCTCGGCGCGGCGCATGTCGACTATCTGGTGCCGAACCGTTTCGAGTACGGCTACGGCCTGACGCCCGAGATCGTTGCCGTGGCCCTGGAGCGCCGGCCGGAGCTCCTGGTGACGGTGGACAATGGCATCTCCAGCCTCGATGGCGTGGCCGCGGCCAGGGCCGCCGGCCTCCGCGTGCTGGTCACCGACCACCACCTGCCAGGCCGCGAGCTGCCGGCCGCGGATGCCATCGTCAATCCCAACCAGCCGGACTGCGACTTTCTCAGCAAGGCAATGGCCGGGGTCGGGGTGATCTTCTACGTGCTGCTGGCGTTGCGCGCCCGGCTGCGCGAACTGGGCTGGTTCGCGGGGGAGGGGCGGGCCGGGCAGGGGCCCGCCGAACCGAACCTGGCCGAGCTGCTCGATCTGGTCGCCCTGGGCAGCGTCGCCGACGTGGTGCCGCTGGACGCCAACAACCGCATCCTGGTTCACCAGGGGCTGGCGCGCATCCGCGCCGGGCGGGCGCGGCTGGGGCTGCGCGCGCTGCTCGAAGTGGCCGGGCGCGACCCGCGGCGGATCACCGCCACCGATCTCGGCTTCATCCTCGGGCCGCGGCTGAATGCCGCCGGGCGGCTGGACGACATGTCCCTCGGCATCGAATGCCTGCTCTGCGACGACGAGGTGCTGGCCCGCGACATGGCGGTGCAGCTCGACCAGCTCAACCAGGACCGCAAGGCCATCGAGCAGGACATGCAGCGCGAGGCGCTGGCCCGGCTCCGCGAGCTGCGTGCCGAGGAGCTGCCCTTCGGGCTCTGCCTGTTCGAGCCGGATTGGCACCAGGGGGTGATCGGCATCCTCGCCGCGCGCCTCAAGGAGCGCTACCACCGCCCTGCCATTGCCTTCGCCGATGCCGGCGACGGCCTGCTCAAGGGCTCGGCGCGCTCGGTGCCGGGCTTCCACATCCGCGATGCGCTGGACGCAGTGGCGACCCGCCATCCGGGGCTGATCGACAAGTTCGGCGGGCACGCCATGGCCGCCGGACTGTCCCTGTCGCAGGAAAGCCTCGGTGCCTTCGCCGCGGCTTTCGACGCCGAGGTGCGCCGCCAGCTCTGTGCCGACGACCTGACCGGGCGACTGCTCTCCGACGGCCAGCTCGGCGTCGAGGAGTTCCACCTCGACCTGGCCCGCGCTCTGCGCCAGGCCGGCCCCTGGGGCCAGCATTTTCCCGAGCCGCTGTTCCACGGAATGTTCCAGGTCGTCCAGCAGCGCCTGGTCGGCGAGCGTCATCTGAAACTAGTGGTGCGCAGCGAGTGCGGCGCGCTGCAGCTCGACGCCATCGCCTTCAACATCGACCGCGAGCAATGGCCGAACCCTACGGTGCGTTGGGTCGAGCTGGCCTACCGGCTGGACGTCAACGAGTACCGCGGGCAGGAGCGCGTGCAACTGCTGGTGGTGCACATCGAGCCGCGCTGAGCGGAGTCGAGGACGGCATGCCGACCCTCTATCCGGGCGTGCAGCGGCTGCCGTGGGGCGAGCACCCGGGCCGAGGGCTTTGCGCCTTTGCACAGGACTGATGCGCCGGGCCTGGTCGTTCCGTCGACGCGTCTCCGGCGATTGCGCGCCAGAATGAGGCTTGCGCCTTTCCGCAACCCGTCGTCCGAAAGAAGGTCCGCCATGAAAATCGTCATCGCTCCCGATTCGTTCAAGGAAAGCCTGTCCGCCGCCGAGGTGGCCGCGGCCATCGCCGCCGGGCTCGGCGAAGTCTGGCCGCAGGCCGAGCTGCTCTGCCGGCCGATGGCCGACGGCGGCGAAGGCACGGTGGCGGCAGTGATCGCCGCGGTCGGCGGCGAGCACCGCGAGACCCGCGTGCGTGGCCCGCTCGGCGAGCCGGTGGAGGCGCATTGGGGGTGGATCGCCGAGAGCCGCAGCGCGGTGATCGAGATGGCCGCGGCCAGCGGCCTGCACCTGGTGCCGCCGAGCCGTCGCGATGCTTTGCGCAGCTGCACCTACGGCACCGGCGAGCTGATCCTCGCGGCGCTGGAGGCCGGCGCCGAGCATATCGTTCTCGGCTTCGGCGGCAGCGCCACCAACGACGGCGGCAGTGGCATGCTGCGCGCCCTCGGCGTGCGCCTCGAGGACGCTGGGGGCAGGCCACTGCCGCCCGGCGGGGCGGCTCTGGCGCAGTTGCGCAAGATCGATCTGGCCGGCCTTGATCCGCGCCTGGCGACAGTGGCCTTCGAGGTCGCCTGCGATGTAGACAATCCGCTCTGCGGGCCGCGCGGTGCCTCGCGGGTGTTCGGTCCGCAGAAGGGCGCTACGCCGGAGCAGGTGCACCAGCTCGACGCCGCCCTCGGCCACTTCGCCGACCTCTGTGCGACTGCGCTGGGCCGCGACGCGCGGGACTGCCCCGGCAGCGGTGCGGCCGGTGGCATCGGCTTCGCGGCGCGGACTTTCCTTGCCGCGGCATTCCGTCCCGGCATCGAGCTGGTCGCGCAGGTCAGCGGTCTGGAGCAGGCTATCGCGGGCGCCGACCTGGTGATCACCGGCGAGGGCCGGCTCGATGAGCAGACCCTGTACGGCAAGACGCCGATGGGCGTGGCGAGCATCGCCAAGCGCCACGGCGTGCCGGTCATCGCCCTGGCCGGCATGCTCGGCGAGGGCTACGAGCGTCTCTACGGCCATGGGATCGATGCCGCCTTCAGCCTGGCACCCGGGCCGATCAGCCTGGCCGCCGCCCTCGCCGACGCACCCAGCCTGCTGCGTCAGCGCGCCGCGGACATAGCCCGGCTCTGGCATCTGGCGCGCGGTTGAGCGCGTCGCAGCGTGCCCCGGGAGCTTGCCGGGCGTGTCCCGGGGGTGCAGGCTTGGCCCCCGTCTAGAGTTGAAGTATCGACCATTCGTTAGGATCCAAGGGAGTGTGTTGCCATGAGTCTGCTGTTCGAGCCCCTGACCCTGCGTCAGCTGACCCTGCCCAACCGCATTGTGGTGTCGCCCATGTGCCAGTACTCGGCCCGGGATGGGCTGGCCAACGACTGGCATCTGGTGCACTTGGGCAGCCGCGCGGTGGGTGGGGCCGGGCTGGTGATCGTCGAGGCCACCGCGGTCGCTGCCGAGGGGCGGATCTCCGCCCAGGACCTCGGGCTCTGGTGCGACGAGCAGATCGAGCCGTTGCGCCGCATCACCGCCTTCATCGAGGCCCAGGGCTCGCTGGCCGGCGTCCAACTGGCCCATGCCGGGCGCAAGGCGAGCGTCTGGCAGCCCTGGTTGGGTCGGCCCGGTAGCGTGCCGCCGGCGGAAGGCGGTTGGACTCCGGTCGGCCCTTCGGCGATTCCCTTCGATCCCCGCCACACGGTGCCCGAGGCGCTTGACGAGGCGCGCATCCTCGAGCTTGTCCAGGCCTTCGTGCGTGCCGCCGAGCGCGCCCTGGCCGCCGGCTTCAAGGTCGCCGAGGTGCATGCTGCCCACGGCTATCTGCTGCATCAATTCCTTTCGCCGCTGTCCAACCAGCGTCGCGATCAGTACGGCGGCAGCTTCGACAACCGCATCCGCCTGCTGCTCGAGATGACCGAGGCGGTGCGGGCGGTGTGGCCACAGACATTGCCGCTGTTCGTCCGCCTGTCGGCCACCGACTGGGTGGAGGACGGCTGGAACCCCGAGGAGACGGTGGAGCTGGCGCGGCGCCTGAAGGCGCTGGGCGTCGACCTGATCGACGTGTCCTCCGGCGGCACTGCAGCAAGTGCGGAAATCCCCGTCGGGCCGGGCTACCAGACCCGCTTCGCCGAACAGGTGCGCCGCGAGGCGGGCATCGCCACCGGTGCGGTGGGCATGATCACCGAGGCGGCGCAGGCCGAGCACATTCTGCGCACCGGGCAGGCCGACGTGATCCTGCTGGCCCGCGAGCTGCTGCGCGATCCCTACTGGCCGCTGCATGCAGCGGACTTTCTCGGCGATAAGACGGTGCCCTGGCCGGCGCAATACGTGCGGGCCGCGCATCGCGATACGCCGTTCCGCGAGTCCGGCGAGCTTGACTGACCCGCCGGCCTCATTTTTCGATCCAAAGGAGGCTGCGCTATGAATACCAGCGGATTGCTCGATCAACTTCTCAGATCCGCCCAGGCCTTTCGCCAGCAGGGGCAACCCATGTCCGGCAGCGGGGGCGGGGCTGGCGGTGGTGTGCTCGGCGATATCCTCGGTGGTGCCGGCGGCGGTTCCCAGGGCGGCTTGATGGGGAGCGGAGGCAAGGGCGCGCTGGTGGCAGGAGCTCTCGGCCTGCTGCTTGGCAAGCGACGAGTCGGCAGGTCGGGTGGCAACGCCATGGCCTACGGTGGTCTCGCTGCCCTTGGGGTGCTGGCCTACAAGGCCTTCAGCAATTGGCAGGCGCAGCAGGCCGGCGCCCCCCGGCACGAGCCGCAAACCCTGGACCGCCTGCCGCCGGAGAAAGTCGAAGAGCACAGTCAGGCGGTGCTCAAGGCGCTGGTTGCCGGGGCCAAGGCTGACGGGCATGTGGATGAGCACGAGCGCCAGCTGATCGAAACCGAACTGGCGAAGGTCACGGAGGATGTCGAGCTGCAACGCTGGCTGCAAGCCGAGTTGAACAAGCCGCTGGACCCGGCCGATGTGGCCAGGGCCGCCGAAACGCCGGAAATGGCTGCGGAAATCTACCTCGCGAGCCTTCTGGCGGTCGATGAGGAGCAATTCATGGAGCGTGCCTACCTCGACGAGTTGGCCCGGCAGCTGAGGCTCGACCCGCAACTCAAGGCGGAGCTGGAAACCCAGGCCAAAGCGGCCTGAGTCGCACGGGCGCGGCACAGCGATGCGGACGCAGCGGGCTGTCAGTCACGGCCTGCTGCGTTATACTCATCGGCTTTTCGTACTGTCCGACCGCGAGTGCTGCCCACCATGGAAATCAACCCAATCGTCAACAGCATCAAGGACCTGTCCGAACGTACCCAGACCATTCGGGGGTATCTTTGACTACGATCACAAGAGTGATCGTCTGACCGAGGTCGAGCGCGAGCTTGAAGACCCGAACGTCTGGAACAACCCTGAATATGCGCAGAACCTGGGCCGCGAGCGTGCTCAGCTGGCGCAGATCGTCGAAACCCTGGACGAGCTCAGCGGTGGCCTGGCCGACTCTCGCGACCTGCTGGACATGGCCGCCGAGGAGAACGATGAAGGCGCGGTGAACGACGTCGCCGCCGAAGTCGAGCGCCTGCGCAGGATTCTCGAAAAATTGGAGTTCCGCCGCATGTTCAGTGGCGAGATGGACGCCAATAACGCCTACCTCGACATCCAGGCCGGTTCCGGCGGCACCGAGGCTCAGGACTGGGCCAACATGCTGTTGCGCATGTATCTGCGCTGGGCCGACAAGCATGGCTTCGATGCCACCATCATGGAACTTTCCGAAGGCGAGGTTGCTGGCATCAAGGGCGCCACCGTGCACGTCAAGGGCGAATACGCCTTCGGCTGGCTACGCACCGAGATCGGTGTGCACCGGCTGGTGCGCAAGAGCCCATTCGACTCCGGTAACCGCCGGCATACCTCGTTCACCGCGGTGTTCGCCTCGCCGGAAATCGACGACAACATCGAGATCGACATCAACCCGGCCGACCTGCGCATCGACACCTACCGCTCCTCCGGCGCCGGCGGTCAGCACGTGAACACCACCGACTCCGCGGTGCGCATCACCCACCTGCCGACCAACACCGTGGTGAGCTGCCAGAACGAGCGTTCCCAGCATGCCAACAAGGACACGGCGATGAAGATGCTGCGCGCCAAGCTGTACGAGCTGGAGGTGCAAAAGCGCAATGCCGCCGCCCAGGCCCTGGAGGACTCCAAGTCCGACATCGGCTGGGGCCACCAGATCCGCTCCTACGTGCTCGATCAGTCGCGGATCAAGGATCTGCGCACCGGCATCGAGAACAGCAACTGCGACGCGGTATTGGACGGCGACCTCGACGACTTCATCGAGGCCAGCCTCAAGCAGGGGCTCTGAGGCCTTCGACTCCTTCTTCCGCAGGGGAGAGGGCGCGGGGAGAGAGGGTGCGCAGCGCCTCTCCCCCAACCCTCTCCCCGGCGGGGAAAGGAGATGTAACCCACCAGGAACATGACACGACCATGAGCGAACAACCGCTGAACCAGCATGCCCTTCACGAGGAAGAAAACAAGCTGATCGCCTTGCGCAAGGAAAAGCTTGCCGCCGAGCGCGCGAAGGGCAACGTCTTCCCCAACGACTTCCGCCGCGACAGCTACTGCGCCGACCTGCAGAAGAGCTACGCCGAGGCGGGCAAGGAGGAGCTGGAAGCGGCGGCGGTCCCGGTCAGGGTCGCCGGGCGCATCATGCTCAACCGTGGTGCCTTCATGGTCATTCAGGACATGACCGGACGCATCCAGGTCTACGTCGACCGCAAGGGCCTGCCGGCAGAGACCCTGGAAGCCGTCAAGGGCTGGGACTTGGGTGACATCATCGCCGCCGAGGGCACCCTGGCGCGCTCCGGCAAGGGCGACCTCTACGTGCACATGCAGAGCGTGCGCCTCCTGACCAAGTCGCTGCGCCCGCTGCCGGACAAGCACCACGGCCTTACCGACACCGAGCAGCGCTACCGCCAGCGCTACGTCGACCTGATGGTCAACGAGGAAACCCGTCACACTTTCCGCGTGCGTTCGCAGATCATCGGCTGCATCCGCCGGTTTCTCGCCGAGCGCGACTTCCTCGAAGTGGAAACGCCAATGCTGCAGGTCATCCCCGGCGGTGCCGCGGCCAAGCCCTTCCAGACCCATCACAATGCGCTGGACCTGCCGATGTTCCTGCGCATCGCCCCCGAGCTCTACCTCAAGCGCCTGGTGGTCGGCGGCTTCGAGCGGGTCTTCGAGATCAACCGCAACTTCCGCAACGAAGGCATCTCGACCCGCCACAACCCCGAGTTCACCATGCTCGAGTTCTACCAGGCCTACGCGGACTACGAAGACAACATGGACCTAACCGAGCAGCTGTTCCGCGAGCTGGCGCAGTTGGTGCTGGGGTCGACCGACGTCCCCTACCAGGGCAAGGTTTTTCACTTTGGCAAGCCGTTTGCCCGCCTGTCGGTGTTCGACTCGATCCTCCAGTACAACCCGGAAATCTCTGCCGGGGATCTGCGCGACATCGAGAGGTGCCGCGCCATCGCGAAGAAGGCTGGTGCCGATGTCAAAGGTTTCGAGGGGCTGGGCAAGCTACAGACGATGATTTTCGAGGAGCTAGTCGAGCACCGGCTGGAGCAGCCAACCTTCATCACCCGCTACCCCTTCGAGGTCTCGCCTCTGGCGCGGCGCAGCGACGACGACCCGAGTGTCACCGACCGCTTCGAGTTGTTCATCGGCGGTCGTGAGATCGCCAATGCCTACTCTGAACTGAACGACGCCGAGGACCAGGCCGAGCGCTTCATGCAGCAGGTCAGGGACAAGGATGCCGGCGACGACGAGGCCATGCACTTCGATGCTGATTTCGTCCGTGCCCTGGAGTACGGCATGCCGCCGACCGCCGGCGAGGGCATCGGCATCGACCGCCTGGTGATGCTGCTGACCGATTCGCCGTCGATTCGCGACGTAATCCTCTTCCCGCACATGCGCCCGGAGATCTGATCCGGCGCCGTGCCAGCCGCTTCTCGGAAAAGGCTCGCAGCCTGCTGCGGGCTTTTTCGTTAGCGGGGCTTTGCCAGCGGACTCGTTAGGGTCTGTTGACGTTTTGGCGTGAGCCGCGTTGCCGCGTCAAATGCCGCCAGGCAAGGCGCGGGTCGCCGGCAATGGTCATTCCCTTGCCAAGACCCGCAACGCCGCATGGCGGCATTTGACGCGCAACCCGAAGGGACGGGGCCCGTTTGGCGCAGCACGGCGTCGCTCGTCGTTCATTTGGACTGACCAAACCTCTCTCTCGTTCCTTGTTCTGCGCCAAACGGGCCGCCGTCGCGGCCTACGCCAAAACGTCAACAGACCCTAGGCAGGGCTGCACAAAATGGCATCAACGTGCCGCGATGGATTGCTTCCGGCGTCGAAAGCCTTAACAATGGGGTACAGGTCTTAGTTGGAAAAGGATGCCCGTCTTGACCCAGTTGCTCTCCTTGGACAGTGCCGCCCGCGTGGCCAGCGCTGTCGCCCACAGTGTCCAGTATCACGGTCGCAAGACCAGCCGGCGCGGCAGCGAGCAGCGTCGCCAGGCGATTCTCGATGCTGCCATGCGCATCATCATTCGCGATGGTGTGCGTGCCGTGCGCCACCGGGCGGTAGCCGCCGAGGCCGGGGTGCCGCTGTCGGCGACCACCTACTACTTCAAGGACATCGACGACCTGCTCACGGACACCTTCGCGCTGTCCGTCGAGCGCAGCGCGGCCTATATGGCCGGCTTCTGGGAGCGTACCCAGGGGCTGCTGCTGGAGCAGGTCGACCAGTTGGACGGCAGCGCCGAGTCGCGCCGCCAGCTGGCCGAGGAGATCGCCCGGCTGGCGGTGGGCTATGTGCGTCACCAACTGCATTTCCGACGGGACGAGCTGGTCGCCGAGCAGGCCTTCCAGCAGGAGGCGCTGATCAATCCGCGTCTGCACGACCTGGCCTGCTCTCATCGGCGGATCCTCCAGCAGGGTGCCATCCAGTTCTTCCAGGTGCTCGGTTCGCAGCATCCGGAGCAGGATGCCAGCGTGCTGACCGGAATCATCGGGCGCATGGAGTACCAGGGCCTGCTCGACGGTCCGGGGCGTCTGGATGACGAAGAGATGCTGGCCATTCTCGGTCGTTATATGTATCTGGTGCTCGGGCTCTGAAAGTGGCACTCCCCGATACCGAACGTCGGGGAGCAGTCTTTCTTCTCGGAGGAAAGCGATATGAAAGCCTGGCATCTTCCGATCCTCCTGCTCGGTGGCTGCCTGGTGAGTTTCGCCGAGCGGATCGCCCTCGGCGAGGCGGCGCCGATCCCGCTGCTCGGAGAGTAGAGCCGGCGCAACGAATGGGGGCGAGCAGCTCGTGCTGAAGGTTCGCCAGATCAGTCCCGACCGCTACCGGGCCCGGCAGTACCTGGAGAGCATGGACGATTCGCAAAGTCCGCAGCAGGCAGAATTCACCGTGGCCCGCTGTGGACGGCGCTGGTATCTTTCCGCCGGGTTGTCGGGCGCCCTCGGCGGCGGTTTCCTCATCCTCGGCTTCGAGCTGACCGCGCAGAGCGAGCTGGTGCTTTATGGCCGGGAGCAGGCACGGATCCGCCAGGCGCTGGAGCTGGGCGCGCCGGCCGGCAAGCCGATCGCCACCGCCTAGGGGCTCGGGGTTCGCGTTCTCAGCTCGCTGGACAGGGTGTTCGGTTATCTGGACGACCCCGCCAATTCCGACGTTTTCAGCGATGTGGCGCGCTACCGGCGCGTCGGCCAGTGAGAGCTCGATGAGCAGACGCAAGCAGCAAGACGATTACCAGCAGATCATCCGCAGCCTCTCCGACCGGCTGGTCGAGGCGCAGATGCCGATCCGTGTGCTGGATGCGGTGAAATGGGACGACGAGGTTCGCCAGCGCTTCTTCGCCGCCGATTGCCGCAAGCTGCCGCCGGTGGACCGGGCCTACTACGAGAGCCGCCCGCTGTCCTTCGATTCGGTGGCGAAGAAGCAGGAGTTCCAGAGCATCGAGCGGGACATCACTCGCCTGCTCGGCCAGTTCAGCCCGGTCGGGCAAATCATGCGGCGCATGTGCAAGGAGTACCGCATGGTCATCCGCATGCTTGAGGCGCGCGGCACCGCTGATTTTGGGCTGATTTCCGAGGAGCTCTACGGCGCGGCCTCCGATGCTTTCCATGCCGGCGACCCGACCCTGGCCGATCTCGGCCTGATGCTCTCCGACTATCTGAACCAGATCGCCGGCCGCGGCGATCTCAAGGACGAGCCCAAGACCCTTAACGCCAGCGCCGCCGTGCAGATGCTCCAGGAGCGCCTGAACCGGGTGTTCGGCGACAATGAGGGAACGGTCCGCGTGTTCGAGTCCGACGGCATCGTCGCCGACGCCGCGGCCGGCGCCGACTACATCAAGATTCGCAGCGACGCGCTGTTCAACGAACGCGACGTGCGTGCCCTGGAGGTGCACGAGGGGCTGGTCCACGTGGCCACCACGCTCAACGGGCTGAGCCAGCCGATCTGCACCTTCCTGGCCAAGGGCCCGCCGTCCTCCACAGTGACCCAAGAGGGCCTGGCGATCCTGATGGAGGTGATCGCCTTCGCCTCCTATCCGAGTCGCCTGCGCAAGCTGACCAACCGCACCCGGGCCATTCACATGGCCGAGCAGGGGGCGAACTTCCTGGATATCTTCGAGTTCTTCCGTGACCAGGGGCTGAGCGACGAGGACAGCTACACCAATGTCAGCCGCGTGTTCCGCGGCTCGCGGCCGGACAGCTTGCCCTTCACCAAGGATCTGTCCTATCTCAGGGGCTTCATCCTGATCTACAACTACATCCAGCTGGCAGTGCGCAAGGGCAAGCTGGAGCAGATCCCGCTGTTGTTCTGCGGCAAGACTACCCTGGAGGACATGCGCACCCTGCGCCAACTGGTCGATCAGGGCCTGGTAGTGCCGCCGAAGTACCTGCCGGAGCAGTTCCGCGACCTCAATGCCCTGTCGGCCTGGATGTGCTTCTCCAACTTTCTCAACCACCTCAGCATGGAACGGATCGAGGCGGACTACGCGAACATCCTGTGAGGCGCGCGGTGTGCGGCGCGCAGGCAAGCCCACGGGGTATTCTTACAGGCTTCCCGTCTCGATAAGGATTGCCCATGCCCAGCCATCAGCTCGACTACGAAATTCTCGGTTCTCACGCCCAGTCGGTGGAGATCATCCTCGATCCCGGCGAAACGGTGGTCGCCGAGGCTGGTGCGATGAACTACATGACCGAAGGCGTGCGCTTCGAGACCCGCATGGGCGACGGTTCGGCAAGCGGCGTGTTGGGCAAGCTGTGGGGCATGGGCAAGCGCATGCTGACCGGCGAGTCGCTGTTCATGACGCACTTCTCCAACCACGGCAAGAGGCAGGCGCGGGTCGCCTTCGCCGCGCCCTATCCGGGGACCGTGGTGCCGGTGGATCTCGCCGGGATCGGCGGCACGTTGATCTGCCAGAAGGACAGCTTTCTCTGCGCGGCCCGCGGTACCGAGATCGGTATCAGCTTCAGCAAGCGCATCGGCGCCGGCTTCTTCGGTGGCGAGGGCTTCATCCTGCAGAAGCTGTCCGGCGACGGCCTGGCCTTCGTGCATGCCGGTGGCGCGGTGATCCGCAAAGAGCTGCACAACGAGACCCTGCGCCTGGATACCGGCTGTCTGGTGGGGTTCAGCGAGGGGATCGACTACGACATTCAACTGGCCGGCGGGTTGAAGAGCATGCTGTTCGGCGGCGAGGGTATTCTCCTGGCGACCTTAAAAGGTACCGGTACCGTCTGGCTGCAGAGCCTGCCGTTCTCGCGGTTGGCCGAGCGGATCTACGAGGCGACCGTCAAGGCCCGCGAGGATGTGCGCGGTGGTGGTGACTGATGTCCCGCCCCAGGCGAGCGCTGCGGCTGATCCTGCTCGGTCTGGCACTAGCCGGCGCCGGCTGCAGTTCCCTGCTGTTCTATCCCGAGCCCGGCCAGCCCCTCACGCCGCGAGCGGCCGGGCTGGACTACCGTGACGTCCGACTCCGTGCGACCGACGGCACGCACCTGCATGCCTGGTGGCTGCCGGTCAGGGCGGGGCGGGAGGTCCAGGGCACGGTGCTGCATCTGCATGGCAACGGCGGCAACCTGGCCTGGCACCTGGGGGGTAGCTGGTGGCTGCCGGAGCAGGGCTGGCAGGTGCTGATGCTGGATTATCGTGGCTATGGCCTGTCCGAGGGCTCGCCCGCTCTGCCGGAGGTGTACGGCGACCTGGAGGCGGCCTTCGCCTGGCTTGAAGGGGAGCCGGCGGTGCGCGGCAAGCCGCTCGCCGTACTCGGCCAGAGCCTCGGCGGCGCCCTGGCGGTGCACTTTCTGGCGCAGCAGCCGCAGCGCCGTGCCCAGGTTGCGGCGCTGGTGCTCGACGGTGTGCCGGCCAGCTACCGGGAGGTGGCGCGGCACATGCTGGCCAGCACCTGGCTGACCTGGCCGTTGCAAGTACCGCTGTCCTGGCTGGTACCGGACGGCGGCAGCGCCGTCGAGGCGATGCCGGAACTGCAGGGCCTGCCCGTGCTGATCTACCATAGCCGCGACGACTCGCTGGTGCCCCTTTCCAATGGCCTGCGCCTGTATCAGGCAGCGTCCCCGCCGCGGCTCTTCCAGCCGACCCGCGGCGGGCATGTGCAGACCTTTGCCGAGCCGGCGTGGCGCGCGCTGATGCTGCGCTTTCTCGCCGACCCGCAGGGTGCGAGCGGGCCGGCCGAACCCTCCCTCGATGAGATTTCCCAATGAGCGCGACCAATCCCGTCCACCTGATCCTCACTGCCGTCGGCAGTGTCGTCGCCACGGTGCTGGTGCTCGGCTACTACGGCTATGTGCATGTGGCCAGGCCGGAAGACGCCCTGCTGCTGGCGGAGTTCACCATGCTCAAGACGATCCCCGGCGAGGATTACCGGCTTTCCCTGAAGCCGGCCAGCCAGGTGGCGCAGTGCATCGACGGCGTGCTGGTGCTGTTCGACACCGAACAGAAGGGCCTCACCGGGGTGCTGGTGGACCGGCGCAGGCAAGCGGTGCGCTGCCTTGGCCAGGAAGCCCCGCAGGTCGAACGATGAAGATCGAGCTCTGGCAGGGCGACCTGACCTGTCTGGCAGTGGATGCGCTGGTCAACGCCGCCAATTCCAGCCTGCTCGGTGGCGGCGGGGTGGACGGTGCCATTCATCGCGCCGCCGGACCCGAGCTACTCGCCGCCTGTCGCCGGCTGGGCGGCTGTCCGACCGGCGAGGCGCGTCTGACCCCGGGTTTCCGCCTGCCGGCACGCTACGTGATCCACACGGTCGGCCCGGTCTGGCAGGGCGGCGGCCAGGGCGAGGCGGAGCTGCTCGCCGCCTGCTACCGCAACAGCCTGGCCCTGGCCGAGCAGCACGGGCTGGCGAGCATCGCCTTCCCGGCGATCAGCTGCGGCATCTACGGCTACCCGGCAGAGCAGGCGGCAGCCATCGCCCTGACCGAGCTGCGCCGCCCGCGACCGGCCGGCAGCTCCTTGCGCCAGGCGCTGCTGGTGGCCTTCTCGGCGGACATGGCCGCTCTCTATCGGCGCTTGCTGGATGCTTGATCCTCAATGGCTGGAGCCTTCGACCTGGGCGACCATCGTCTGCAGGTAACGGCGCGACAGGGCGAGAAAGCGCGGCGTCGGGCCGATGTCTTCGTAGAGCGGGTCGCCCTGCTCGTCGGTGGCGACGATCTGGCTGCCCTTCACATAGGGCATGCTAGTCTCCAACTCCTCGAGGGCCGCGCCGATCAGTTCGCCGAGCAGCTCCTCGCCGCTGCGTCTGGGATACATCTCGGCCAGTGCGGCGAGTCGTGCGGCGGATTCCAGATCGAGACGGATCTGGTAGCTGGTGGGCGTCAGACGACCTTTGGCGCTGCGCTCCCAATGCTGGATCAATTCATGGATCTTCATGGGGCACCTCATCCTGCTGCATGGGCTGCCGGACGACCGACTGGGCCGTGGCGGGTCGTGCTTGATATGACTTCAGCCTAGCTCAGGAGCGCCGCCCCTTGTCAGAAATCGACATGCTGGGCACTCTAACCGGCAAGCGATCCGGCACAACGGAAAGGCCACCGGTGGTCCGGTTGGCTTCATGTTCCCGATATGCTGCTGGAGGTTGCGATGGAAGAAATCGACGCCCGTCTGCGCGAGGAGGTCCGCCTGCTCGGCGAACTGCTCGGTGAATACATCCACGCCCAGTGCGGCGAGGTCTTCTTCGACAAGATCGAGCGCATCCGCCTGGGGGCCAAGACGGGCCGCCTCGGCTCGGAGGAGGGCGCCGAGCAGTTGACCCGCACCCTGGGCGAGCTGCAGGAGGACGAGCTGCTGCCGGTGGCGCGGGCCTTCAGCCAGTTCCTCAACCTGGCCAACATCGCCGAGCAGTATCACGAGATCCGCCGCCGAGGCTCCGACGAGCCGCTGCCCTTCGCGGTGCGCGCCCTGCCCGAGCTGCTCGGCCGGCTACTTGCCGGCGGGCATGCTGCCGACGCACTGGCCCGTCAGCTCGGGCGGCTGGACATCGATCTGGTCCTCACCGCCCATCCCACCGAGGTGACGCGCCGTACCCTGATCCGCAAGTACGAGGCAATCGCCGGCGAGCTCGCTGTGCTGGACCATAGCGACCTGCTGCCGGCCGAGCGCGAAGAAGTGCGTGACCGCCTGCGCCGGCGGATCGCCGAGGCTTGGCACACCGACGAAATCCGCCGTAGCCGGCCGACCCCGGTGGATGAAGCCAAATGGGGCTTCTCGGTGATCGAGCATTCCCTCTGGCAGGCCGTGCCGGCCTTCCTGCGCAGCGTCGACCGGACGCTACATCAGGCCACCGGGCTGCATCTGCCGCTGGAAGCGGCGCCGATCCGCTTCTCGTCCTGGATGGGTGGCGATCGCGACGGCAACCCCAACGTCACCGCAGCGGTTACCCGCGAGGTGCTGCTGCTGGCGCGCTGGGCGGCTGCCGACCTCTACCTGTGCGACATCGACCAGCTGGCCGCCGAGCTGTCCATGCAGGAGGCGAGCAGAGAGCTGCGTGCCCGGGTCGGCGAGGTCGACGAGCCCTACCGGGCCCTGCTCAAGCAGCTTCGCGAACGCCTGCTCGCCACTCGCGACTGGACGGCGGCGGCCCTGCACGGCGAGCCTGCACAGCCGCCGGCGGTACTGCAGAACAACCACGAGCTCCTGCAGCCGCTGGAGCTCTGCTACCGCTCGCTGCATGCCTGCGGCATGGGACTGATCGCCGACGGTCCGCTGCTCGACTGCCTGCGCCGGGCGGCCACCTTCGGCCTGTTCCTGGTGCGTCTGGACATCCGTCAGGACGCCGCCCGGCATGCCGCGGCGCTCAGCGAGATCACCGAATACCTGAGGCTCGGCTGTTACTCCGACTGGGACGAGGAAACCCGCACCGCCTTCCTGGTGCGCGAGCTGGACAATCGCCGGCCGCTGCTGCCGGTGCATTTCCCCGCCTCGGGCGAGACCGCCGAGGTCCTCGCCACCTGCCGCGAGGTGGCGATGGCACCGGCGGCCTCGCTGGGCTCCTATGTCATCTCCATGGCCGGCGCGCCTTCCGACGTGCTGGCCGTGCAACTGCTGCTCAAGGAGTGCGGCCTGCAGCGACCGATGCGCGTGGTGCCGCTGTTCGAGACCCTGGCCGATCTGGACAACGCCGCGCCGGTGGTGGAGCGGCTGCTGCTTCTACCGGGCTACCGCGCCCGTCTGCACGGCCCGCAGGAGGTGATGATCGGCTATTCCGACTCGGCCAAGGACGGCGGCACCACGGCCGCCGCCTGGGCACAGTACCGCGCCCAGGAAGGTTTGGTGGAGGTCTGCCGGCGGCAGGGCGTCGGGCTGCTGCTATTCCACGGCCGCGGCGGTACCGTCGGCCGCGGTGGCGGTCCGGCCCATGCGGCGATTCTCTCGCAGCCGCCGGGCTCGGTGGCCGGGCGCTTCCGCACCACAGAGCAGGGCGAGATGATCCGCTTCAAGTTCGGCCTGCCGGACATCGCCGTGCAAAACCTCAATCTCTACCTCGCGGCTGTCCTCGAAGCTACCCTGATGCCGCCGCCGACACCGGAGCCGGCCTGGCGGGAGCTGATGGACCGCCTGGCCGCCGATGGCCTGGCTGCCTATCGCGACGTGGTGCGCGAGCATCCGCAGTTCGTCGAGTATTTCCGCCAGGCCACCCCGGAGCAGGAGCTAGGCCGCCTGCCGCTGGGCAGTCGTCCGGCCAAGCGGCGAGCCGGCGGGGTGGAGAGCCTGCGGGCGATTCCCTGGATCTTCGCCTGGACCCAGACGCGGCTGATGCTGCCGGCCTGGCTGGGCTGGGAGACGGCCCTGGGCAATGCCCTGGAGCGCGACGAGGGCGAGCTGCTCGAGCGGATGCGCCAGCACTGGCCGTTCTTCGGCACGCGCATCGACATGCTGGAGATGGTCCTGGCCAAATCCGACGCAGCTATCGCCTGGCTTTACGACGAGCGGCTGGTCGAGCCGCACCTGCGCGGACTCGGCCAGCAGCTGCGCGGCCTATTGTCGCAAGCCTGCGACGCCGTCCTCGAGCTGACGGGGCAGGAGCGCCTGCTCGGCCATAATCCGGAGGTTCGCGCCGCCTTCAGCGTGCGCAATACTTATCTGGACCCATTGCATCTGCTGCAGGTCGAACTGCTGGCGCGCTACCGGCAGCGTCAGGAGCAGGCCGGCAGCCCCGAGGAGCAGGCATTGCTGGTCAGCGTGGCGGGCATTGCCGCCGGTTTGCGCAATACTGGCTGATGAACGGCTGGTGGCGCCGGCACCAGCGTCGAGGCGGTCTGGCAGGCCGGGCGTCTGCGTTTTTCGCCGAGAGTTTCTGCCGTTTGCACCAGTTTCTCTACGGCTTTGGTCGACTTGTGCACCCTGGGTTGGCTGTGTATCTTGTGCACCCTTTTGGTTGCCCGATGGCTCCAAATTTGTTGTTCAGATGATCGATCCCGAGACAATTCAAAAAATTTTAATAATCACTCAAGGAGCTACATCGATGCGCATGATCCTGCTGGGGGCGCCAGGTGCCGGCAAAGGCACCCAGGCCCACTTCATTACCGAGAAGTTCGGTGTTCCGCAGATCTCCACCGGCGACATGCTGCGTGCCGCGGTCAAGGCCGGCAGCCCGCTGGGGCGCAAGGTGAAGGGAGTGATGGACAGCGGCGGTCTGGTTTCCGATGACATCATCATCGAGCTGATCCGCGAGCGCATTGCCCAGCCTGACTGCGCCCAGGGTTTCCTCTTCGACGGCTTTCCGCGCACCATCCCCCAGGCCGAAGCCCTGCGCGACGCTGGTGTGACCATCGACCATGTGCTGGAAATCGCCGTGGACGACGAGGAAATCGTCTCGCGCATGTCCGGTCGTCGCGTCCATCCGGCTTCGGGGCGCGTCTACCACGACCTGCACAACCCGCCGAAGGTGCCCGGCAAGGACGATGAGACCGGCGAGGACCTGATCCAGCGCGAGGATGACAAGGAGGCGACCGTGCGTCACCGTCTGGCCCTCTACCATTCGCAGACCAAGCCGCTGGTCGACTTCTACCAGAGGCTCGCTGCAGCCACCGGCACGCCCCGCTACAGCCGTGTCGAAGGTGTCGGTTCGGTGAGCGAGATCACCGCCCGCGTCCAGGCAGCCCTGGCCTGATCCGCCCCGCCTGCAACCGACGGCCGCGCCTTGCGCGGGCCGTCTGCTTTTCGGCTTCCGGTCCGCTGGGCGTTTATAATGCCCGCCCTTATTTCTTCCGCCCGGATGACCCGATGACCACTCTGCTGGCCCTGGATACCGCCACCGAAGCCTGTTCCGTCGCTCTCCTGCACGAAGGTCGTGTATTCGGCCATCATGAGGTGATTCCGCGCCTGCACGCACAGCGCGTGCTGCCCATGGTGCAGGGCCTGCTGGGCGAGGCGGGCATCGCCCTCTCGGCCATCGACGCTATCGCCTTCGGCCGTGGCCCGGGGGCCTTCACCGGGGTGCGCATTGCCGTCGGCGTGGTGCAGGGGCTGGCCTTCGCCCTGCAGCGACCGGTGCTGCCGGTCTCCAACCTGGCGCTGCTGGCCCAGCGCGCCCACCGCGAGCAGGGCGTCGGTCAGGTGGCGGCGGCTATCGATGCACGCATGGATGAGGTCTACTGGGGCTGCTATTGCCTGGAGGCGGGCGAGATGCGCCTGGTCGGCGCCGAGGCGGTGCTGCCGCCGGAACAGGTCGAGCTGCCGCGCGCGGCGCCGGGCGACTGGTTCGGCGCCGGGACCGGCTGGGCCTACGCTGAGCGCATGCCGGTCGCGCTCGCCGCCCGGGACGCCGGTCTGCTGCCCGATGCGCAGGATCTGCTGACCCTGGCCGGCTTCGCTTGGCGGCGCGGCGAGGGCGTGCCGGCCGAGCAGGCGCAGCCGGTCTACCTGCGTGACAAGGTCGCCACTCCCAAGAGCGCCCGGTAGGTTCGCGGATGCTGCCCTATTGCCTTGGCTGTCCCTCCTGGAGCGAGGTGGCCTGGCGCGGCACTCTCTACCCGGAGCAGGCGCAGGCCACGGACTACCTGGCCCTCTATGCCCGGGTGTTTAACGCGGTGGAGGGCAACACTACCTTCTACGCCCAGCCCGCAGCGGTGACCGTGCAGCGCTGGGTGCAGCGCATGCCGGACGACTTCCGCTTCTGCGCCAAGTTGCCGCGGGAAATCAGCCATTCGGCCGACCTGCGCCGGCAGCTGTCGGCCACCCGGGCCTTTCTCGACCTGCTGGCGCCGCTGGGCGAGCGGGTCACGCCGTTCTGGCTGCAATTGCCGGCCAGCTTCGGGCCTGCGCGGCTGGGCGAGCTGGCGGATTTTCTTGCCCGGTTCGAACGCCCGCTGGCGGTGGAGGTCCGCCATCCGGCCTTCTTCCAGCGTGGCGAGGAGGAGCGCGCGCTGAACCGCCTGCTGCGCGACCGGGGCGTCGAGCGCCTGTGCCTGGATGTCCGTGCCCTGTTCAGCTGCCGCGACAACACGCCGGCGGTCCTCCATGCCCAGGCTAGGAAGCCGCGCCTGCCGGTGCGCCCGGCGGCCTTCACCGCATTCCCGCAGGTGCGCTTCATCGGTCGTCCCGAGCTCACTGCCAACGATCCCTTTATGGTGCCCTGGCTGGACAAGGTCGCCGCCTGGATCGAGGAGGGGCGGCACCCCTACGTCTTCCTGCATACCCCGGACAACCTGCTGGCGCCCGAGCTGGCGCGGCGCTTTCATGAGCAGCTGACTGCGCGCCTGCCGGGATTGCCACCTTTGCCACCACCGGTGGCGGCCGGGAACTCGCAGTTCGACCTGCTCTAGGGATTGACGTTTCGAGCCAGAGGGGGCGATGAGGACGGGGAAACCTGCAAAATCAAGGTTCCCACACCGATCCCTCCGCAGACTGGCAATGCCCCGATCGATGCTCACTGACGAACGCTGGTCGAAGCTGGAAAAAGTTCTGCTTCAGCAAGCCATTCACCACAAGCCGGGTCTGCGGATGACGGTCGAGGGGATGCTCTAGA
>NZ_BAAGYK010000116.1:0-143124 GCF_054779355.1 Azotobacter armeniacus | reverse complement strand
ACCTGGAACAGCGGGTGCAGGCCGGGCTGCCGCTCGGGTTGCAGGGCCTCGACCAGCAAGTCGAAGGGCAGGTCGGGATGCGCCTGCGCGTCGAGCACCGTGTCGCGTACTGCCGCCAGCAGTGCGCAAAAGCTCCCGGAGGCCTCGACCCGGGTGCGCAGCACCTGCACGTTGGTCAGGTAGCCGATCAGCCCGCGGGTCTCCGCGCGCTGCCGGTTGGCGATCGGCGACCCGACCCGCAGATCGCTCTGGCCGCCGAAGCGATAGAGGGTCAGCTTCAGCAGCGCCAGCATCACCATGAACAGGGAGGCATTCTGTGTGCGCGCCAAGCCGCGCAGCCCTTCGCTCAACGCGCCAGGCAGGCGGAAGCCGCAGCGTCCCTCCTGTAGATCGGCCGACAGGCCTCGCGGCCGATCCAGCGGCAACGCCGTGGGCGGATGCTCGCTGCCGAGACGGGCGCACCACCAGGCGAGCTGACGCTCCCGCTCGCCCGCCTCGAACCAGTTCCGCTGCCAGAGCGCATAGTCGGCGAACTGGATCGGCAGCGGCGCGAGCCGGGGCTGGCCGCTGCTGCAGCCGGCTTCATAGAGGGCGAAGAGTTCGTCGAACAGAATCTGGATCGACCCGCCATCGCCGGCGATATGGTGCAGCGCGAGGCCGAGAATGTGTTCGTCATCGGCGAGCCGCCACAGAGCGGCACGCAGCGGCGGCTCGGCATCGAGCCGGAAGGGCGTCTCGGCGAAAGCGCGTTGCAGGCGCCGCGCCTCGTCCACCCGCGACTCGCCCGGCAGGCCGCGCAGATCCGTGACGGGCAGCGCTATCGCCGCCTCGGCCAGAATCCGTTGCTCCGGTTCGCCATCGCCGCGCGTGGGATAGAGCGTCCGCAGGATCTCATGACGCCCGACGAGGGCCTGGAGCGCGAACTCCAGCGCGCCGGCGTCGAGGATGCCCTTGAGATGAAGCGCCCCGGGCATGTTGTAGGCCGGGCTCGCCGGCTCCAACCGCCAGGTCAGCCATAGGCTGCGCTGGGCGTAGGAGAGCGGCAGCGGGCCGCCGCGATCGGCCGATACGATGGGCAGTTCGGCGAAGCTGAGACCGGCCTCCTGAAGCTTCGCAAGGAATCCACGCCGCGCGTCGGGCGCCAGGGCGGCGAAACGCCGGGCAATCTGCTGATCGTCAAGTGCCATGGATCAAACCTCAAATTCGTTCAGAAGAGAGTCGATTTCCGCCAGCCGTTTCTCTTTGGAGCCCCGCGCGAGCAGGCCTCCGGCCGGCAGATGCGCAGCGAGCGCCTGAGCGAGCGCCTGGAGGGTCGGAGCGTCGAAGAAATGTCGGACGGCCAGCTCGCACGCGTGACGCTGGGCGAGAAGCGCCGTGATCTGAATGGCCAGCAGGGAATGCCCGCCCAGCTCGAAGAAGTTGTCCTGGCGTCCCACGCGCTCGACGCCCAGCACCTCGGCCCAGATCGCCGCCAGGGTTTCCTCGACCTCCCCCTGCGGCGCCTCGTAGGTCCGCTCGCCGGCCAGCTCCGGCTCGGGCAGCGCCTTGCGGTCCACCTTGCCGTTCGGAGTGAGCGGCAGGGCCTCCAGCGTCACGAGGACGCTCGGCACCATGTAGTCCGGCAGCAACCGGCCCAGCCGCTCGCGCAGCAGGCCGCCGTCGAGCGCCTGCCCGCCCGGCGCCGCCACATAGCCCACCAGCAACGCCCCGCCCGGCCCTTCCTTGGCCACCACCACTGCCTCGCGCACCTCGGGCTGGGCCAGCAGCTGCGCCTCGATCTCGCCCAGCTCGATGCGGAAACCGCGCACCTTCACCTGATGGTCGAGGCGCCCCAGGTACTCCAGCCGACCTTCCGCGTTCCAGCGCACCAGGTCGCCGGTACGATAGAGCCGCTCGCCCGTGCCGAACGGATCGGCCACGAAGCGCTCGGCCGCCAGAGCTGCCCGGTTCAGATAACCGCGCGCCAGGCCCACCCCACCCAGGTACAGCTCGCCCGCCCCGCCTGGTGGCGTGAGATTCAGAGCCGAATCCAGGACATAGAGCTGCGTTGCAGCGATGGCCCCGCCAATACCGGGCTCTCGGCACACTTGCTCCACCGTCGACCAAATTGTGGTCTCGGTCGGACCGTACATGTTCCAGAGCTCGACACCCAGGTTCCGCAGATCGCGTGCAAGATCCACCTGCAACGCTTCTCCGCCGCACAGTCCCTTGAATGTCCCGCAATGGCCACCGCGCCATCCGCCAGCCAGTAGAAGCCGCCAGCCTGCGGGGGTAGATTGGAGCATCGTTGCTCCGCACTCCCTAATGAGCTGCCCAAGAGCCGCCCCATCCCGCGCAAACTCTCTTGCCGCCACGACGATCCGGGCGCCGCACAGAAGAGGCAGATACAGCTCAAGCGCAGCAATATCGAACGACAAGGAGGTGACGGCGACCAGAACGTCTTCTGCAGCCATCCCCGGCTGGACTCTCATGCTGAGCAAGAAGTGGCTGAGTGATCGATGACGCACCATCACCCCCTTGGGCCGCCCGGTGGAGCCCGAGGTGTAGATCACGTAGGCGAGGTTGTCGCCGTGCGGCTCGATCGGCGGGTCCTGCTCGGGCTCGCCGTCGAGATCGAGGCTGTCCAACGCCAGTACGACCAGCGCCCGACCGCCGGCGATCCGCTCCACGAGGTGGCTTTGCGTCAGCAGCAGCCCGATGCCGCTGTCCTCGACCATGTAGGCCAGCCGCTCGGCCGGATAGTCCGGATCGAGCGGCACGTAGGCCCCGCCCGCCTTGAGGATGCCCAACAGGCCCACCACCATCTCGACGGAGCGCTCCACCGCGATGCCCACCTTGGTCTCCGGCGCGACGCCCAGGGCGATCAGCCGGTGCGCCAGGCGGTTGGCCCGGCGGTTCAGCTCGGCGTAGCTCAGTTCTTCGTCACCGAAGACCAGCGCCGTGGCCTGCGGCCGCTCCTGCGCCTGCCGCTCGAACAGCCGGTGCACTGGCTCGGCATCCGGGTAGCGCTGCGGGTTCTCGCCCCACTGGCGCAACTGCGCCCGCTCGGCTTCGTCCAGCAGCTCCACATCGCCCAGTGCCTGTTCCGGCCGCTCGGCCAGTGCGCGCAACACGGTCAGGTAATGCCCCGCCAGGCGCTCGATGGTTTCGGGCTCGAACAGCTCGCGCGCGTAGCGGAACCGCGCCTCGACCCTGCCGTCCTCGGTCTCGCAGGTCTCCAGTGTCAGTTCGAACTGCGCGACCTGTTCGTCGAAGTCCAGCCGCTGCACGGCCACGTCGGGCCACTGCGCCAGCGAGCGATGGTCCTGTCGCAAGTGGTTGAACATCACCTGGAACAGCGGGTTGATGCCCTGGCTGCGCTCTGGCTGCAGCGCCTCCACCAGCCGTTCGAAGGGCAGGTCCTGATGCGCCTGGGCGCCCAGCGCCCTGTCCCGGATCTGCCCCAGCAGCTCGGCCAGGGTCATCCGTCCGTCGAGGCGGGCAGGCAGCACCTGGGTGTTGACGAAGAAGCCGACGAGACCGGCCACTTCCGCCCGGTTGCGGTTGGCGATGGGCACGCCGACGCGGATATCCGTCTGGCCGGTATGGCGGAACAGCAGCGCCTGGAAGGCCGCCAGCAGGGCCATGAACAGCGTGCCGCCCTGCGCCTGTGCCTGCTGCCTGAGCCGGTCCAGCAGATCCTCGCCCAGCGCGACGCTGTGCAGGGCGGCGGCGTACTGGCCATCGGCCCGACGCAGCCGATCCGTATGCAGCGCCAGAACAGGCTGCTCGTCGCCCAGTTGCTGGCGCCACCAGGCGAGCTGGCGCTCGCCCTCCGCCCCGTCGAGCCACTGCCGCTGCCATACGGCATAGTCGGCGTACTGGATCGGCAACTCCGGCAGCCCGGCCGGCTGGCCTTGCCGGTGCGCCCGGTACAGGGCCGCCAGCTCGTCGAGAATGAGCTGGGTGGACTGGCCATCCGACACAATGTGGTGCATCACCACCACCAGCCGGTGCTCCTCCTCCCCGGTCTTGAGCAGCGCCACGCGAAGCAGCGGGCCATGGGCGAGATCGAAGGGCGTCGCGCAGATCAGCCGTACTTCGTCCTGAATGCGCGACTCGCGCGCGGCGGCTTCGAGGCCGGCGAGATCGATGCAGGGCAGCTCGATAGCCGGCGCCGGCTGGACGAACTGCTCCGCCAGGCCATCGCCGCCTTCCCGAAAGACGGTCCGCAGCGACTCGTGGCGGGCGACGAGGGCCTCGATGCTGGCGCGGAGCGACGGAACATCGAGGCGACCGACGAACGCCAGGCCACCGCTCAAGTGGTAGGCGGCGCTTGTCGGATCGAACTTCCACAAAAACCACTGGCGCTGCTGGGCGAACGACAGGGGAGCCCGGTCGCACGACGGGCGACGCGGGATGCTGTGCTGCGCCGTGGCGGCGGCAGCCCCGCCCCGCAGGCGGGTCCGCAGCTTGGCAAGCTGCTCGGGACTGAGCTTGGCACGGCGTTCGAAAAGGTCTTGCGGATCGGGCATGACGAGCCTCTCAAGCGGTTGCAGGCGCACGATCCAGGGCCGCGGCGGCCGAATCGGCGTTCTCGATTTCTTCGATCAGTCAGGTTTCGGCGAACGCCGCCAGCGCGGCGATCGTCGGGGAGTCTTGAAGAAGGTGGCGGGATACAGCTCCACGTCGCAGGCGCTGCGCCCCTCGGCGACCAGTCCGTTTAAAGAACCCTTTCAGGAGCCGCTCCAGTTGGGCAGCAAGCTGGCCGGCCTCGACGTTCAGCGCTCCCACACCACGCGCCGAGAGCACCTAGGAGTGCTGAAAAACCAGGCTGAGCGGCAGTGTCTTGGGCTGGAGCACCATGCCAGGATGCACGATGTCGATCTTCGCTAAGCCGGATGGTGCGAATCCGCTCCGGCAGTGGGCGGCGCCAGCACAGGCACAGGGTCGCGCTGGTGCCGTCGCACGGCCGGGCCAGCAGGTCGATGAAAGGCAGCTGCATGGAACGGATCACTGTGCGGTCGTAGCTGGAGCGTCGGCCGTCCGCATGGCCTGTTCGTCCATCCATTGGTGCAGCGGGCGCATGTCGGTCCAAACGTTCTCGACGTATTCGAGCACGGTCTTCCTGTCGCCCTTCTCTGCCTCGACAACCTTCCAGTGGGGCCGAATGGAGTACTCTTCCTCGTGGTTAGCGAGAACGATGAAGGTCTCGTCTTCGCGGTCAAAGCAACTGGTGGACATGGGCAGCCTCGTGCGGTTGAAGGGAAGCGAATCCATCCTCTGCCGGCCTGGGAACCGGCATGCGGGTCGTCTGCCTTCAAAGACGAAGCGGCCTGTGATTTGTTTAGTACTATCGTGTCATGAGCGTACTCACCATAGGCACATGTATAGGGTTTCTCCCGGTCTGCCAGTGAAACAGGGCAATCGCGCTATATCCCTCTTGCCTTTGGCGACGATTGCCGGTAGCGGATGGAATCTTTTCGAGCCCCTCTCATGCTGCCCAATCCCCAGCCCTACTGCGCCGAACTCATCGACCCCCGCCATGAAACCCGCAACAAGCTGCATGCCCTGCAGGACATCGCCATGATCACCCTCTGCGCCACCCTGTGCGGCTATGACGACTGGGTCAGCATCTAGGACTTCGCCCACGAGAACGAAGCCTGGCTGCGCGAGTTCCTGCCGCTGGCCAACGGCATTCCCTCGCACGATACCCTCAGCGACGTCATCGGGCGCCTGGAGCGCAAGGCCTTCGCCGACGCATTCGCGCGCTGGATGCAGGACAGCCAGCACTGGGTATTGGATGTGCAGTTTCGGGAGGATGCCAATCGCAGTCGCAAGGATCACTCGGCCAGCAACCTGGCCGTGATACGTCGGGCCGCCCTGAACCTGATACGACAGCACGACAGCAGCAAGCTGAGCATCGGCAGGCGGCGCATGCGGGCCTGCACCCATGCGCCGTACCGAACACAGCTGCTATTTGAGGCAGAAGATTCATAGCGCGATTGCCCTGCATGGTCGGAGGCGGCACGGATTGGGACGAGGAGGACTGTGGCTGGCAGGTGGTATCGGAACGGGGGCCGGCTTTACCGGTAGGCGAGCGCCGGGCCAATCAGTCCTGAGAAAACGCAGGAGAAAATTTCTCCCTGCTGCCGTTGGCAAGCCTGCTGGCGCCTATCCCCAGCAGGAAAAACGGTTGCGAGAAAATCCGCCTCGCCTTCAAGGTAGCGCTGCTATAGATGTGGGTCTGCTGCCATGATGTAGAAACATGCCTGCATTGACGTTAGAGGAGCAGACTATGCCGACGACCATTTCTAGCCGGGAGTTCAATCACGACACCAGCCGGGCAAAGAAGGCCGCGCTGACCGGGCCTGTGTTCATCACAGATCGCGGGAAACCGGCTCACGTTCTGCTGTGCATCGAAGAATATCTGCGACTGACCGGCAGCCAACCCAACATCATCGACATCCTGGCAATGCCAGTGGGAGAGGATGTGGAGTTTGAAGCCCCTCGCGCCGCGATCAAGACGAAGCCGGTGGATTTTTCTTGATGTTCTTGCTCGCTACCAATGTTGTCTCCGAGTTGCGTAAGGCCAAGCAGGGCAAGGCCGATACCGGTGTTGTAGCTTGGGCGCAAAGCGTTCAGGTCGGAGAGTTGTACCTGTCGGCCATCTCGGTGATGGAGTTGGAAACCGGAGTATTGCTGCGTGAACGAAAGGAGCCGACTCAAAGGGCGCTTCTGCGAGCGTGGCTCGATCAGCACACCCTTCCTGGCTTTTGCCGGACGCATTCTGGCAGTGGATACCGCCGTGGCTCTCCGGTGCGCGAGGCTGCATGTGCCGGATCAGAAGAGCGAGCGCGATGCGCTTATTGCTGCGACGGCGCTCGTTCACGGCATGACGGTCGTGACCCGGAACGTGGCGGATTTCGAGCGGACGGGTGTTGCAATGCTCAACCCCTGGACTTGAAGGACAAAGACGCGGAGCATTTGAAGGAGATCGTTGAGGCCAGTATGTGAAAGTGATGCTCCCCGCCCCATCGCCTGCTCAATCCGCTGCACCCCGAGGCTGGAGGGGCGAGTATTCAGGTAGAGAAATTTCCCCTCGACTCCCGCCTTATCTAGGGCCTGTTAACACTACTCCACGCGACCGCGACGGAGCCTGTTTTTGCGCGGGGTTAGGCGCGAGGAGAGAAGTTTGGTCATTCCAAATGAACGACGAGCAACGACACATCGCGCAAAAACAGGCCCGTCCCTGCGGGTTGCGCGGCAAATGGCGCCATGCGTCGTTGCGGGACTTGGCAAGGGAATGCCATTCCCTGCGTCCCGCGCCTCGCCTGGCGCCATTTGGCGCGGCAACGCGGCTCGCGGAGAGTAGTGTTAACAGGCCCTAGCGGATGCGCGCAGGCAGCCCGTGGAGAGACCTGCCCAGCGCCTTCGGAGGCTGGAACCGGGTCTGCAAGCGTTTCAACGCGTGGTCGGCAGCCGGCAAGTGGCTCAAGGTTTTCCAGGCATTGATCGAGGAGCCCGATCTCGAGTGGGCCTTCATCGATGGCACCTCTGTGAAGGCCCACCAGCACTGTGCCGGTGCGGCCAGCGACCAGCCCGAAGCCATCGGCAAAAGCCGCGCGGGACACACGAGCAAGATCCACCTGGCCGTCGATGCGCATGGATTGCCCGTGGCCTTCGAGATCACCGGGGGCGAGGTCAATGACTGTAGCTCGGCCCCCGAGCTGATTGCACAGCTGCCGTCCGCCGCGGTGATCGTGGCCGACAAGGGCCATGACGGTGAGCGCATCCGCGAACGGATCGAGGCGCAGGGCGCCCGGGCGGTCATTCCCCGAAAGCGCAACTCGATCAAGGGCAATGCCGATCTGGACCGGGGGCTGTATCGCTACCGGCATCTGGTCGAGAATGCCTTTGCGCGGCTGAAACATTACCGTGCCGTGCCGTGGCGTTCCGCTACGACAGGCTGAAGCGAAATCACGAGAGCATGGTGACCATGGCCTGTGGGTTTCTATGGCTCCCCATGTGAATCGTCAACGGCCCTAGCTACTCCACATTTATTCGCTATTGTTTTCCCGAAAATCGGTGTTGCTGACCAGCTTTTCGCACAGCTGATATCAACGCTTGCACTGCCGCCGAGTCGTTTCGTGGGAAGGCATAGAAGCGGACCATTGGCAGGTTGGGCATACCGTTCTGCGCGCCTAGAGTCCTTAAGCCATCGCATAACTGGCTGCGCGCCACTGGCGTAACAGCGAAGCCAGCCAGGGCGGCCGCTAGGCAGCCGGCCATGCTGCTGCTCTCGAAGACCAGGCGCCATGGGCGCATCGAGTGGCCGAGAGCGATCAGCGCCGACTCGCGGTAGACGCAGGGCTCGGGGAAGACGGCCAACGGAACGGTTGAAGCCGCATCGAAGTCCTGGTTCGCAGCAAATGCCCATATCAAATCTTCCTCCCACATCAGCTCACCGATGTCGGGCACGAGCACGCACTGTTTGCCGAACACCACATCCAGCCGGCTATTCGACTTATGCCGCAGCAGGTCGGCCGTCACGCCAACCTTCAGCTCGATAGAGGCATCGGGATGCCAACGGCGGAACGTCTGCAGGATGCGCGGCAACCAGGTTCCGGCGAAGTCCTCTGACGCGCCGACGCGCAACCGTCCCTTCAACGGCGCACCGCGCAGCCGGGCCCGAACTTCGCGCTCCAAGTCCACGATGTTGCGCGCATAGGCATACAACAACTCGCCGGCCGGGGTCAGCTCGAAGCGTCGCGTGGTCCGCGCCAGCAGCATGGCGCCGCTGGATTGCTCCAGGCGCTTGATGTGCCCGCTGACTGCCGAAGGCGTCAGGGCCAAGTGTTCCGCGGCCAAGGCGAAGCTGCCGCTGTCCACCACTTCCAGACTGGTCTCAGGTCGTGCTCTACTCGTACCGCCACCGCTGGGGCTTCGCCGAGGGCGACTCCACCTATGCCGCAGACGAGGCCTGCCTGAATCCAGCGCCGAGCCTGGCGGTGCCGACGCTGGTCCTGCACGGCAGCGCCGATACTTGCAACCAGCCGGCCAGTTCGGCGGGCAAGGAGAGCTTCTTCGTGGGGGGTATGAACGCCAGGAGCTGCTTGGCGTCGGGCACTTTCCGCAACGCGAGGCCCCAGGAACGGTCGCGGACGCCATATTGCGCTTCTGCGGTGACGGCAATGCCGGTTGACAGCGAGCGACAAGGTACGTCGTGGAGATCAGGTAGTACAGGTCACGTCCGAAGCCAACCAGCATTTGGCGCAGGGTGACCAGCGCACCGGCCATGTGTGCTTCGGCCTGCCGTTCCAGATCGGCCAAGGCCAGCCGGGTGAGCGGCAGGCAGGCGCGCAGTGGGCTGTCATCACACGGGCTCGGCCACCTTTCGTGCTGGCAAGCGCAGATCGAACAGGCCATATGCCGCAACCACGAGAAAGCAGAATCCCGGCAACGCATAGGAAATCGCCGCACCAAAGATGTCAATCACCGCACCCAGGGCTATCGGCATCAGCGCACCGCCTAAAAGCGTCATGCAGATCCTGGATCGATTAGGCTGGCGATTTCTGTGGCGGTCTTGCCTCGGCACTGGCCAGCAGGATCTGGCAGCGCAGCAGGGTGAAGGACTCACGGGCACGCAGACCGGCCTGCAGGGCCTGCCGCTCCCCGGTACTCAAGGGGCGAACGAATAATAAAGGTGCTTTCATGGGTCAGGGCATCGCCCGGCGCCGCACTTTTCACAACCATATCCATGAAACTGCACTATCACTACAGTTGCATATTTAGCCTTCATCTGCCTTGCTTGATGTATTCCCTTGCCTGGGAGAGACCGGATGACAACTGCATCGATCGAGACAACCCTGGAGCTGTGGGCTTCATCGCTGCGCGAAGTCAAGGCGCGTATGCGCCCCCTGTTTACCCAGGAGCGAGTGGCGGCCTCTGCCGGCTTGTTCCTCGATGGCCTGCTGGGCAACGAGCCACGCAAGACCGGCTGGATGCGCGCCGAGGCAGCCGGCGATCCCGGCCCCTGGCGTCAACAGGCCATTCTCGGCCGTGGTCGCTGGGAGGCCGATGCCCTGCGCGATCTGGTGCGCGCCTATGTGCTCGAGCATCTGTCCGACGACGAGGCCGTCCAGAACGCGTGGGGGCTCGATCATAACGAAACCCGTCCTGGCACGGCTGGTACCGCCATGTCTCGTTGGTCATGCTCGCCTTTGCCCTGCTGGCAGCGGTTCGCCATCGAGCCAATGTCATGGCTCCCCCCAAAACAGCCAGGCGGCTGGCGAGTCCCCTTCGGCAGAGCTGACTCGCTGGTCTGTTCAGGAAATTCGGCGCCTCACCCTCAGGCTTGCGCTGCGACGGGTAGATCCGGTTCACATCATCGCCTGGTCGCTCTGGCGAAGGGCTCATCAGGCCAGGGTCCGGCAAGCTCATATCAGCGCAAAAATGCAACTGTAGTGCTAGGGCGCAACCAAGCCGCCTTTCCGCTGCCTCAAGGACATGTTCATCGTTCGCATGTTTTTATTGTGCGCACTGCTGGCGGGGCTCGCCTGGGTCGGCTGGCAGGCCTGGCCAGCCGTGCCGCCCCGCTGGAATCCCTGGGCGCCGCTGGATGTGCGTGAACCGCCGAACCTGCTCACGTCCTTCAAGCAGTGGCGTCTGCAGCATAATTCCGCGCTCTGCGCCGAGGCCCTGGCCAGTTCCACATTGCGCTACGCTCCCTTGGCCGACAGCCGGCCGGCGCCTGGCTGTTCGATCGAGAACAGCGTTCTCTTGCACTCTTCCGAAGTCGCCTTCAATGCCAGCCTCACCGCCACCTGCCCGCTCGCCGTCGGTTATGCGCTGTTCGAGCGGCATGGCCTACAGCCCGCCGCCCTGCAGGTATTCGGCCAACCGGTGGTGCGTATCGAGCACTATGGCAGCTTCGCCTGCCGCAACATCGCCCGCAGCGCAAGGCGCAGCCAGCACGCCAGCGCCAACGCACTGGACATCGCCGGCTTCCGCCTGCATGACGGCCGGCGCATCACCGTGGCCCGCGACTGGGCGGGAGATGATGCATCGGCGCGCTTTCTGCGCCTGGTGCGCGATACCGCCTGCCATTCCTTCAACGTCACTCTGGGCCCGGATTACAACGCCGCACATCGCGACCATCTGCATGTCGACATGGGCCCAGGGCGGCTCTGTCGCTAGTGGCCTGTGCGGTTGATTGGTTAACGCAGGTTCGGATGATCGGGGTTTCGAGACAAGGCGCCGCGACGAGTCATGGCAGGGCTATGGCGAGGAATGGCAACGCAATATCGGAGCCTCGAGCGCCGAAATTGACTGATCCAATCAACCAAACAAGCCGCCAGGCCCGGATGGCATGAACCTGCCGGGAGCGCTGGGAATGGCCCCAACTCTGGCAGAATGCCGAATTTGAAGTTGGCGGCCGCCCGTGCGGCCATTTTCGAGCGTTTTGCAATGATCGATGAATGTCCTGCGGTACGTATCCGGGTCGAGGCCCTGGACCCGGTATTTCATGAAGCTGCACAGAGCCTGGCCGAGCGCCTGGACCTGCCGCTCGGCGGCGAGGCGCAATTCGCCCTGCAGCTCGGCGAGCAGGGCCTGCAATTGGCCGAGCTGGGGCCGCAGGCGCCCGGGCCGGTGCGGGTCGACTTTGTCGAGGGCGCGGTGGCGCATCGGCGGCTGTTCGGCGGCGGCAGCGGACAGATGATCGCCAAGGCGGTCGGTGTGCAGCCGGGCGTGCGGCCACGAGTGCTCGACGCCACCGCTGGGCTGGGGCGTGACGCCTTCGTGCTCGCCTGCCTGGGCTGTGAGGTGACCCTGATCGAGCGCCAGCCGCTGATCGGCGCGCTGCTCGAGGACGGCTTGGTCCGTGCCGCCCGCGATCCCGACGTTGCCCCCGTGGTTGCGCGCATGATCCTGCGCAGCGGCGACGCCATCGAGCAGATGCACGCCTGGGCAGAGGAGCCGCCACAGGTGATTCACCTCGACCCTATGTTTCCCCACCGTGACAAGAGCGCCCTGGTGAAGAAGGAGATGCGCCTGTTCCGCCCACTGGTGGGCGACGACCCGGACGCGCCAGCACTGCTCGAGGCCGCCCTGGCGCTGGCCAGCCACCGGGTAGTGGTCAAGCGCCCGCGCAAGGCGCCCTGCATCGCCGGACCGAAGCCGGGCTACAGCCTGGACGGCAAGTCCAGCCGCTACGATATCTATGCGCTGCAGTCGCTGAAGGGCTGAGGGAGCGGCGTTACTTGGTCTGCGGCACGGCGGCCTCGGCGGTCTGGTTCATGCGGGCCTCCAGTAGGTCGACCTGGCTGCCCATGCCCATCATCTTCATGGTCCTGGCGACCTTGCCGAGCTTACCCGGCAGTTCGATGCGCACTTCGGGATCGTTGCTGAAGCCGCCGGGTTTGCCCGGTTGCTGCACGGCCAACTGGCGCCCTGGCTGAGCGCATCCTTGAGTCCGCCGCCGGCGTCCTGTTGCGTGAGATCAGCAAGGGAGAGGGTGAAGGCGTTGGCGCTCAGCATGAGGCCTGCGAGCAGCAGGGCAAACGACGCATGATGGCATTCCGTGCGGAAAAGGGGCGGCCAGCTTAGCCGAGGCGGGCGGGACATCCACGCTTTCGCGAAATGGCCGCCTGCCGCGTGGCGCAGGGCGACTTGCCGAAAGGTTCCGGCGCCAGGCGGCGTCTTGCCATGCCGTCGACGGACTCCTTATAGTCCGCCGGCATTCACCACCGGCCGTTGGAAAGCCTCTATATACGGCCATGGACTCCGGAGGCCGGTTTGCCGGCCCGGATATGCCTGGCTTTCGCGCTACTTTTCAACGGATCGAACGAGACGCTTCCTGCGCAGGGCTGTCGGCTGGCAGGAAGGCTTCACTACACGGATGAGAGGCTATGATCGAGATAAACAACCTGACCAGGCGCTTCGCGCAGCACACCGCGGTGGACGATCTGTCCTTCCATGTCCGGCCAGGGGAGGTACTGGGCTTTCTCGGCCCCAATGGCGCCGGCAAGTCCACTACCATGAAGATGCTCACCGGCTTTCTCGCGCCGACCTCTGGCAGCGCGAGCATCCTGGGCTTCGACATCCGGCGTCAGACCCTCCAGGCCCAGCGGCGGATCGGCTACCTGCCGGAAGGCGCGCCCTGCTACGGCGACATGCATGTGGCGGGCTTCCTCGGCTTCATCGCCGAGGTGCGCGGTTTCCGCGGTGCGGAGAAGCGGCGCAGGGTCGCGGCGGCGGTGGCCCGGCTGGAGCTGGAGAAGGTCCTCGGACAGAGCATCGAAACTCTCTCCAAGGGTTTCAAGCGCCGGGTCGGCCTGGCCCAGGCGATCCTCCACGAACCGCCGGTGCTGATCCTCGACGAGCCGACCGACGGCCTCGATCCCAACCAGAAGCATCAGGTGCGCCAACTGATCGGCGATCTTGCCCGCGACCGGATCGTTATCATCTCCACCCATATTCTCGAGGAAGTGGCAGCGGTGTGCAGCCGCGCGCTGATCATCGCCGCCGGCCGGCTGGTGGCCGACGGCACGCCGCTGGAGCTGGAAAGCCGCTCGCGCTACCACCAGGCGGTGACCCTGGTCGGCGAGGGCCTGGAGCAGGACGCACTGGCGGCGCTGCCGGGTGTCGCCGGGGTCGAGGCCAATCCCCTGGAGGGCAGCCTCACCGTGCTGGCCAGGCCCGGAGAGGTGATCTTTCCCCAGGTCAATGCACTGATCCACCAGCGCGGCTGGGAGGTGCGCGAGCTGGACGTGGAGCGTGGCCGCCTCGACGAGGTGTTCCGCAGCCTGACCCGGGGGGAAGCGGCATGAGGCAGCTATCGGCGGTCTTCAAGCGCGAGCTGGGCAGCTATTTCGCCACGCCCCTGGCCTACGTGTTCATCCTGATCTTCCTGGTCCTCTCCGGGGTGTTCACCTTCTATCTGGGCCGCTTCTTCGAGAGCAACCAGGCGAGCCTCGCGCCTTTCTTCAATTTCCATCCCTGGCTCTACCTGTTCCTGGTGCCGGCCATCGCCATGCGCCTCTGGGCGGAGGAGCGCAAGTCGGGCTCCATCGAGCTGCTGATGACCCTGCCGATCAGCCGTTTCGAGGCGGTCGCCGGCAAGTTCCTCGCCGCCTGGGCGTTCGCCGGCCTGGCCCTGCTGCTGACCTTTCCCATGGTGCTCACCGTCAACTACCTGGGCGAGCCGGACAACGGCGCGATTCTCACCGGCTATCTCGGCAGCTGGCTGCTGGCCGGCGCCTACCTGGCGATCGGCTCGTGCATGTCGGCGCTGGCAAAGAACCAGGTGATTGCTTTCATCCTCGCGGTCAGCCTGAGCTTCCTGTTCATCGTCAGCGGCTTTCCGCTGGTGCTCGACGCCTTCGCCGGCTGGGCGCCGCAGTGGCTGATCGATGCAGTGGCCTCGCTGAGCTTCCTGGTGCGCTTCGACGCGATCAGCAAGGGCGTGCTCGACCTGCGCGATCTGCTCTACTTCGTCTCCCTGATCGCCGCCTGGCTGGCTGCCACCGTCGTGGTGCTCGATCTGAAGAAGGCCGACTGACATGAAGAAAATCCTGTATTCCGGCGCTGGGCTGCTGCTCATCGGCGTAGCGTTCCTCGCCTTCAACATCCTCTCCGGCCAGTTGCTCGGCAACGCCCGTCTGGACCTCACCGAGCAGAAGCTCTACACCCTCTCGGCCGGCACCGAGCAGATCCTCGCCGAGCTGGACGAGCCGCTCGACCTGTACTTCTTCTACTCCGACCAGGCCACCCGCGAGCTGGCGCCGCTGCGCAACTACGCCCGGCGCGTCGAGGAAATGCTCAAAGCCTACGAGCGGGTCGCGGACGGCAAGCTGCGGCTGCACATCGTCGATCCCGAGCCATTCTCCGAAGACGAGGACCGCGCCGCCGAGTTCGGTCTGCAGGCGGTGCCGCTGAACCAGGGCGGCGAGCAGGTCTACTTCGGCCTGGCTGGCCGCAATCCCGCGGGAAATACCCAAGTGATCCCGTTCTTTCCGCTGGACCAGGAGGAGTTCCTCGAGTACCAGATCAGTCGCCTGGTGCAGAGCCTGGCCCATCCCGAGCTGCCGGTGGTCGGAGTGCTCTCCGGGCTGCAGCTGAGCGGTGGCTTCGACATGCTGGCCGGGCAGCCGACGCAGCCCTGGATGGTGCTCGAGGAGATCCGCCAGCTGTTTCACATCGAAAGTCTGGAAGCTGGCGTCGACCAGATTCCCGAGGAAGTCTCGGTGCTGCTGCTGGTACACCCGAAGCAACTGCCGGAGCAGACCCTCTACGCCATCGACCAGTTCGTGCTGCGCGGCGGCAAGCTGCTGGCCTTCGTCGATCCGCTCAGCGAGGCCGACAGCGGCATGGGGCTGTCCGGCGAGATGGGAAGTGGTCGGGCATCTGACCTGGAGCCGCTGTTCAAGGCCTGGGGAGTGCGCCTGCGTCCCGGCGAGGTGCTCGGCGACGGTGCCTACGCCATGGCGGTGAGCATTGGCCAGGGGCAGCGGGCAGTGCGCCATCCCGCCTGGCTGAACCTGCCACCCGCGGCGCTGGACGGCGAGGATGTCAGCACCGCCGGGCTGGAAAGCCTGACTGTCGCCAGCGCCGGCATCCTCGATCCTGTGGAGGGCGCCTCGACCCGCTTCGTGCCGCTCATCCAGAGTTCTGCCTACGCCATGCCGCTGGATGCCGAGCGCGTCGCTGCCATCGACGACCCACAGGCACTGCTCGGCGACCTGCAGCCGACCGGCGAGCGCTACGCCCTCGCCGCGCGGATCAATGGACCGGCCAAGTCGGCCTATCCGGATGGCATCGAGGGGCGCGGAGATGGCCTCAAGGCGGCCGACAACATCAACCTGATCGTGGTCGCCGACAGCGATCTGCTCAGCGACCGCATGTGGGTGCGGGTGCAGGACTTCTTCGGCCAGCGCATTCCGCAGCCGTTCGCCGACAACGCCAGCTTCGTGATCAATGCGCTGGACAACCTGGCCGGCTCCGACTCGTTGATCGAGGTGCGCTCGCGCGGCCGCTTCAGCCGCCCGTTCGTGGTGGTCGAGGCGCTGCAGCGCGAGGCCGAGGCGCGCTTCCGCGAGAAGGAGGAGGTACTGCAGCAGCGTCTGGCCCAGACCGAGCAGCAGCTCGCCGCCCTGCAGCGCAGCGAGGAGCCGGGCAAGGCCCTGGAACTGAGCCCCGAGCAGCAGGCCACGCTGCAGCAGTTCCTCCAGGAGAAGCTGCGCATCCGCAAGGAGCTGCGCGAGGTGCGCTATCAGCTCAACGCCGACATCGAGGCCCTTGGGCGTACCCTCAAGTTCATCAACATAGCCCTGGTTCCGCTATTGCTGACCCTGGGGGTGCTGGCGGCCTGGCTGTGGCGCCGCCGGCGCCGGGTCTGAGGGAGCGTCGCAGGTGGCGAGCGACAGGGGGGTATTTGCCCGCGGAGCGGGCGAACACTCTGAAATCAGTCGAAATATTCAAATTTTCGCCTGATTTATTGATCTGGGGGGCTTGCGCTACCTGCGGCAAAAAGTCCTTCCTAGTCCGGGCGGTTGTTTTATACTGCCCGAGCGGCGCTTCCAGGGATGCGCCTTCAACACCCCAGCGAAACGAGCATGTTTGAGGGTTTGGAGCACGTCCGCCGGGCCTGCGGGGCCTCTGGTAAGGCAAACAACAAAATTGCATGTTTGGAGAGAGTGTTAATGGCTGATCGTGAGGTCGGAACCGTCAAGTGGTTCAATGATGCCAAGGGCTATGGATTCATTCAGCGCGAGAGCGGCCCGGACGTGTTCGTCCATTACCGCGCTATCCGCGGCGACGGTCATCGCTCCCTGATCGAGGGACAGAAGGTGGAGTTCTCGGTTATCCAGGGCCAGAAGGGCCTGCAGGCGGAAGACGTCTCCAGAGTGTAGTTTCCGGCAGGCCCGTCAAGCGACGGGCCTGTTCGCTTGCGGGTTTCGGCAGCCGCCGGTGCCTTCCAGAATCGTTCACTGGGTCCGCCAGATGAACTCCTGCTCGCCATCGCCGTTGATCTTGATCCAGCGGTCGGTGGCGTCGATGTCTTCCTCTTCCTGCCAGCCTCCCGGCGCACAGCGGATCTCCACGCCCAGTGCAGCGTAGGCGGCGCGGGCAAAGGACAGGTCATTCTCCCAGGGCGTCCGCTCGCTTTCGATGAACAGGCTGTGCCACTTGCCCACCGCGTTCGGCAGCCAGGTGACGGGTGCGCCGTTGGCCGCCTCGCACTTGAAGGTCTGGCCCTTGCTTTGCCAGGGCGTGCAGGGACCGATCGTTGCATTCAGCCAGTCGGTGACGACCTGCTGATCTCCGTCCTTCAGGTAGATCTCGATATCGGGTTGGCGCATGGCGAATCCCCTAGCTTCTTTCAATCCAATCGTAACGTATGGCGACTGTGGCCTCTAAGGGGGCGGCGATCACGGCGGCGCGCCGCTCGGCGCTGGCGCGCCAGCCGTGCGGGGTCATCGCCAGCAGGTCGGCGCGGGCCTCGGCGCTATCCAGACGCAGCCGGTAGCTTAGGGTTTCGCTGGCGGTCAGGCGCATGCCTGACGGAATCAGCGACAGATGCTTCTGATCGTCGTATTCGCGCACTTCGTCATAAAGCCTGGCGCGCAGTTCCAGCAGGTGCTCGCGGGTCGGCCCCATGCGCAACAGGCCGCCGCCGGGCGCCAGCAGGCGGTGGGCCTCCTGCCAGTCGAGCGGGCTGAACACGCTGGCCAGCAGGTCGCAACTGGCGTCGGCCAGCGGCACCCGGGCCATGCTGGCGACCAGCCAGGTCAGCTGCGGCGCACGGCGGCAGGCCCGCTTGACCGCCTCGCGGGAGATGTCCAGGGCATGGCCGTCGGCTTGGGGCAGGGCTTCGGCGAGTTGCTCTGTGTAATAGCCCTCGCCGCAGCCGATGTCCAGCCAGCGGCGCGGCGCGCGTTCGGCGGCCAGTTCGGTCAGGCGGCGGGCCAGGGGGGCGTAGTGACCGGCGTCGAGGAAGCGCCGGCGGGCCTCGACCATCGCCTGGTTGTCGCCGGGGTCGCGGCTCTTCTTGTGCTGCACCGGCAAGAGATTCAGGTAGCCCTGCCGGGCGCGGTCGAAGCTGTGTCCGGCGGGACAGGCGACACCCCGCTCGTCGCGCTGCAGCGCACCCTGGCAGAGCGGACAGATCAGCATGCCAGCAGCCGCACCAGGGTCTGGTAGTAGATCTCGGTGAGTAGATCCAGATCGCTGGCCAGGATGCGTTCGTCGATCTGATGGATAGTGGCATTGAGCGGGCCGAGCTCGACCACCTGGGTGCCCAGAGTGGCGATGAAGCGTCCGTCGGAGGTGCCGCCGCTGGTCGAGGGCGTGGTTTCCCTGCCGGTCACCGCGCGGATGCTGGCCGACACGGCGTCCAGCAGCTCGCCGGGCTCGGTGAGGAACGGCAGGCCGGACAGTGCCCAGTCGATGTGCCAGTCCAGGTCGTGGCGGTCGAGGATCGCGGTAACGCGCTGCTGCAGGCCCTCCACCGTGGATGCGGTGGAGAAGCGGAAGTTGAAGATAACCTGCAGCTCGCCGGGGATCACATTGTTCGCGCCGGTGCCGGCATTGATGTTGGAGATCTGGAAGCTGGTCGGCGGGAAGAAGGTGTTGCCGTCGTCCCAGTGCTCGGCGGCGAGCTCGGCGAGGGCCGGTGCGGCCAGATGGATGGGGTTCCTGGCCAGTTGCGGATAGGCCACGTGGCCCTGTTTGCCGCGCACTGTCAGGGTCGCGCCGAGGGAACCGCGGCGGCCGTTCTTCACCGTGTCGCCGAGCGCCGCGCTGCTCGACGGCTCGCCGACGATGCACCAGTCGAGGCGTTCGCCGCGCGCGCGCAGGCGCTCGACCACCGCGCGGGTGCCGTGCTGCGCCGGGCCTTCCTCGTCGCTGGTGATCACGAAGGCGATCGCTCCGCGATGGCGCGGGTGGTCGACGACGAAGCGCTCCACCGCGACTACCATGGCCGCCAGGCTACCCTTCATGTCCGCCGCGCCGCGCCCGCAGAGCATGCCGGCGTCGTCGATGCCGGCCTCGAAGGGGGGGGATCGCCAGGCGCCGGGCGGGCCGCTCGGCACCACGTCGGTGTGGCCGGCGAAACACAGTACCGGCCCGTCCTCGCCCACGCCGCCGTCACGGCGGGCCCAGAAATTCTCCACTTCCTCGATGCGCATCGGCTCCAGGGCGAAGCCGGCGGCGCTCAGGCGGGCCATCATCAACGCTTGGCAGCCTTCGTCCAGTGGCGTGACCGAGGGACGGTTGATCAGCTCGCAGGCGAGCGCCAGGGTGGGGGAGAGGGCTGGGGCAGTCATTGCAGCTCCGGAGCGGCGGGAAAAGGGCGTCATTTTAAGGCAAAAACCGCTGCTCGACTGCAGCGGCCTTGCCGGTGTACAGGATAAGGGTAGGCGGCTGCCGCCCTGCCGGGCCGGAGCCCGGTAGAGATGCCGTGCCTCAGGCGGCCTCGGCGAGCGGGGCTTCCTGGGCCTTCTTCGGCAGCGACGACAGCAGGGCCATGATCAGCGCTGCCAGGTAGGGCAGCGACTGGATCAGCAGGACCACCACCCAGAAGATCACGTCGTTGCTCGGGAAGCCCTGCACTAAGGCGATGCCGGCGGCCGCGCCCCACAGCACGAGCATGATGACGACTTCCTCGCGGGCTTCCGCCAGGGCCAATAGAATGCCATGGCTGGTAGCCATCTTCGGCGTGCGGAAGAACGGGATGCTGCTGGTGACGAAGCCGTAGAGCACCGCCTTGGCGATGGTGTGCGACAGCGCCAGGCCGGCGATCGCGGCATAGAAGGCATCCTTGAGGTTGACGCCCACCGCACGGCGGTACAGGAAGAGGATCTTGCCGACCTTGAAGGCGAACAGCGCCAAGGGTGGGATGGCGAAGATCAGCAGCGGCGGATCGACCCGATGCGGCACGATGATCATCGCCGCCGACCAGAGCAGGGCGCCGAGGGTGAAGAAGATGTTTAGCCCGTCGGCGATCCATGGCAGCCAGCCGGCAAGGAAGTGGTAACGCTGGCCGCGGGTCAGTTCGGTGTCCTTGCCCCACAGCAGGCTGCGGCTATGGCGCTTCATGATCTGAATGGCGCCATAGGCCCAGCGGAATCGCTGCTTCTTGAAGTCGGTGAAGGTGTCGGGCATCAGGCCCTTGCCGTAGCTGCGTTCCGAGTAGGCGGCGGAAAGGCCCTTCTCGAACACCCGCAGGCCCAGCTCGGCGTCCTCGGTGATGCACCAGTCGGCCCAGCCCAGCTCTTCCAGCACCGAGCGCCGGGTCATGGTCATGGTGCCGTGCTGGATGATCGCGTCGCGGTCGTTGCGGGTGATCATACCGATGTAAAAGAAACCCTTGTATTCGGCGTAGCAGAGCTTCTTGAAGGCGCTCTCCCGATCGTCGCGGTAGTCTTGCGGCGACTGCACCACGGCGATCTTCGGGTCGGCGAAGTGCGGCACCATATGCTTGAGCCAGTCGCGCTCGACGCAGTAGTCGGAGTCGATCACCGCAATCACCTCGGCATCCGCTGCGGTGTGCTGCATCACATAGTTCAGCGCACCGCCCTTGAAGCCGGCCAGCGGCGCGACGTGGAAGAATTTGAAACGCGGGCCGAGGCGCGCGCAGTGCTCCTCGAGGGGTTTCCAGACCGCCGGGTCCTTGGTGTTGTTGTCGATCACCAGCACCTCGTAGTCCGGATAGTCCAGACGGGCGAGGGCGTCGAGGGTCTGCTTGACCATCGCCGGCGGCTCGTTGTAGCAGGGCACGTGGATCGACACCTTGGGCCGGTAGGCGCTGTCGCCGGTGACTGGCGGGAACGGCCGGCGACGCTTGAGCATCCATACCGTCTCGGCCAGTTCGTGGGCCTCGGTGAGCAGCACGATGAACACGCCGAGCGCGCCTAGGGCGAGGAGGAAGCCGACGGTGAGGCTGAACCAGGTGCTGTACTGCTGGCTGTAGTCGTAGCCGATCCATACCAGGATCGAGCCGCAGGCGAAGGCGACGAAGGTCAGGAAGGTGCGCCCGCGCTGGTGCAGCGCGCTGCCGTCGATTAGCAGCAGGGCCAGGGCCAGCAGGGCGAGGACCACCGAGCCGACCGCCAGCAGGCGCCACTGGGGAATGGCCACTACTGGCCCTTCGAAGGCGAACTTGGGCTGGCGCCAGAAGTTGTAGACGCCCCAGTAGGCGCCCACAGAACCTTCGTCATCGATCTTCCAGGGCTGATCGAAGGCCTCGATGACGAAGTAGTTGTAGCCTTGGGCGTTGAGGGTGTTGACCAGGGTGCGCAGGTAGAGCGCCTGGTCGACCACGGAGGCCTCGGCGCCGCCGCGGGTACGGCCGTTGCTCGGCCAGCCGACCTCCGAGAGCAGCAGCGGCTTTCTCGGGAACAGCTTCTTCAGGTCGTGGGCGCGGTCGAGGACGAACTGAGTGGAGTCCTCCATCGGCACGAACTCCCAGTAGGGCAGGATGTGCGCGGCGATCAGGTCGACGTGGCGTCCCAACTCCGGGTACTCTTGCCAGATGTGCCACTGCTCGGAAGTGGTCACCGGCACCTTGACTGCGGCGTGTACCCGGTCGATGTAAGCTATCAGTGCGTCCACGGTGATCTCGCCGCGGAACAGCGCCTCGTTGCCGACTACCACGCGCACCACGCTGCGCGAGCTTTTGGCCAGTTCGATGGCCTTGGCGATTTCCAGTTCGTTGCGCTCGATGTCCTCGCTGATCCAGATGCCCAGGGTCACCCGCAGGCCGAATTCCTCGGCCAGGTGCGGCACGTTGGCCAAGGCGCCGTCCACCGAATAGGTGCGGATGCTATCGGTCTGCCGGCTGAGGAGCTCCAGGTCGGCGCGAATCTCCTCGTCGCTCGGGTAGACGCCCTCCTGGGGATTCTGCCCCGGACGGAATGGCGAGAAGGAGTAGCCGGAAATCTGCTCGGGCCAGTCCGGTGCGGTGACCGGTAGATTGTAGAGTGCCCAGAAACCGGTGAAGAGCGAAGCGACCGCCACGACCACCACCAGGTTGAGACCGAATTTATGCGATGACATGACTGATTCAGGTTCCAAGGGGTGGAACAGGGGAAGCCGGCGAACGCCGTCGGCGCATCCTACTCTGCCATCCCTGACCTGTATAGCTAGCTACCGCCTGTCCCGCCACGCCAGGCCAAGCGCAGCTTGCAGCCGTTTTGCAGCGGTGGGCCGGATAAGTTCGCCGTACTGTCCGCGGGAGTCCGGCGAAGGCTTCAATCCCGCCTCGCCAGCGCCGATAATACGCGCCTGTTCGCGAGGTATGTGCATGATTACAGAGGATCGGCGTTTCGGCGGCATCGCCCGCCTGTATGGCCGCGACGGCCTGGCCCGTCTCGCCGCGGCGCATGTGGCGGTGGTCGGGATCGGCGGGGTCGGCTCCTGGGCGGCGGAAGCCTTGGCGCGCAGCGGGATCGGCGAGATTTCCCTGTTCGATCTGGACGACGTCTGCATCACCAACACCAATCGCCAGGTGCATGCCCTCGAAGGGGCCATCGGCCGCCCCAAGGTCGAGGCGATGGCCGAGCGCCTTCGCGCCATCAGCCCCGACTGCCGGGTGCATGCGGTAGCCGACTTCGTCACCCGCGAGACCATGGTCGGGTACATCGGCGAAGAGTTGGACTTCGTCATCGATTGCATCGACAGCGTGGCGGCGAAGGCGGCGTTGATCGCCTGGTGCAAGCGGCGCAAGATCGGCATCGTCACCACTGGCGGCGCCGGTGGGCAGATTGATCCGACGCAGATCCAGGTCGGTGACCTGAACAAGACCTTCAACGACCCGCTGGCCGCCAAGGTGCGCTCGACCCTGCGCCGTGACTACGGCTTCTCGCGTACCCCGGGACGAAGCTACAGCGTGCCCTGCGTGTTCTCCAGCGAGCAGCTGCGCTACCCGAAACCGGATGGCACGGTGTGCCAGAGCAAGGGTTTCGTCGGCGAAGGGGTGAGGCTGGACTGCGCTGGCGGCTTCGGCGCGGTGATGATGGTCACCGCCAGCTTCGGCATGGCCGCAGCGGCGAAGGCGCTGGACAAGCTGGTAGCCGGCGCGCGCCGCCCGGCGGAGCGCTTCACCTCTTCAGTCTGAGAGGCTGGGCTGAAGGGAAAAAACGCACAGGTATGATCTCGGCCGGCTCAAGAAGGTGAGCTTGAGGCAGTATGGCTGCAGGCTTTGGACTGATCGTCGGCGGGTGAACCACTATTGCATCTGAAAGCGGTACCCCACCCCTGGCTCGGTCAGGATGAAATCGGGATTGGCCGGATCGTTCTCGATCTTCTTGCGCAGGTGACCCATGTAGACGCGGACGTAGTGGCTGTCCTCTGTGTGGGAGGGACCCCAGACCGCTTTGAGCAATTGCCGGTGGGTCAGTACGCAGTCGGGGTGCGAGACCAGATAGGCCAGCAGGCGAAACTCGATCGGGGTGAGATGAACGGGCTGGCCGTCCTTTTCCACCAGGCGCCGCCCGAAGTCGATCCGCACCGGGCCGAAGCAGACCGACTCCGTTCCCTCGGTGCCACTCCGGTGCCGCCGCCTGAGGTGCGCACGGACCCTGGCCAGCAGTTCGGCAGAGCCGAAGGGCTTCGACAGGTAGTCGTCGGCCCCCGCATCCAGGGCGGCGACCTTTTCCGCCTCGGCGGTCCGTGCCGACAGCACGATGACCGGGATGTCGGACCAGGTCCGCAGATCCCGGATCAGCTCGATGCCGTCCCCGTCCGGCAGGCCGAGGTCAAGGATGAGCAGGTCGGGCTTGCGGGTGCCCGCCTCGATCAGCCCGCGCTTGACGGAGTCCACCTCGTGGACTTCGCAGTCCTCGGCCTCCAGGGCCAGGCGCACGAAGCGGCGCAGGTTGGCTTCGTCCTCGACGACGAGAACTCTCGGAGTTGGCGTGGACATGGGTTCTCACTTTCCGGCTGGCAGCGATTGCCCGTCGTCCAGCGCGACGAGCGGCGGATTGCCGAGGGGCAAGGTAATGACGAAGCAGGCCCCGCCCCCCGGTCGAGGGCGGGCCAGGATGGTTCCCCGGTGTGCCTCGACGATGGCCCGGCAGATCGCCAGGCCGAGGCCGACGCCCGGCGTGCTGCCCTCCTGCTGGCCCCGCTCGAACTTCTTGAATATCGCCTCTTCGCGTCCTTTCGGCAAACCCGGGCCGTTGTCCTCGACATGGATCTCCATCTGGCTGCCCGCGGTGAAGGCGCCGATCCAGATGCCGCTGCCGGACGGGGTGTATTTCACTGCGTTCTCCAGGAGGTTGCAGAACACCCGCTGCATCAGCACCGAGTCGACTTCGACCAGCGGCAGGTCGTCCGGCAGCTCCACCTTGAGCCGATGTTCGGCCAGCATCGGCTTGAGGCTCTGGATGGCGCTGCCGACCACCTCCTCCAGGGGCTGCCACTGCCGGTTGAGGTGGATGCGGCCGGCCTGCAGGCGCGCCATGTCGAGCAGGTTGTTCACCTGGGCGTTGATGCGCAGGGCTTGCTCGCGCAGCTTTTGGGCAATGCCGGCCTGCGCTTCGCCGAGGGGCGGCTGGGTGAGGAACATGGAGTCCACCAGGCCGATGAGCACGCTCAAGGGCGTGCGCAGATCGTGCGAGATCGCCGACAGCAGGGAGTTGCGCAGGCGTTCCGACTCCATCTGGACAATGGTCTCCTGAGCCACGCTGACGTAATGCACGCGCTCCAGGGCGATCGCAATCAGGGAGGCGAAGGTGTCCAGGAGCCGCCGCTGTTCGGGACTCAGCAGTTGGGCCGGGTCACGCATTTCGAGGGCCAGGACGCCGCGGAAGCGCATCGGTGCCTTAAGGGGCAGGTAGAGAATCGGGCTGGCCGGCAGGGTGTTGGTTCCCTGGCCAGCCGGCTCGCCGTGGTCGAAGGCCCATTGGGCAATGCCCCGGTCGATCTCCGGGAAGCCGGCCGAGACCTGCGCTGGCACTTGCAGCCGGTCCGCATCGTCGGTCAGCAGGAAAGCTGCGCGCACGTTCATTTCCGTGGTGAGAAAACGGCTGCCGATCTCGGTGATCTGCTCCGGCAGCAAGGCCCCGGAAAGATCCCGCGACATTTCGTAGAGCGCCTTCACCCGCGCCTCCCGCCAGCCAGCGACGTGCGCCTGGTATTTGAAGCCTGCGGTGAGCTGGCCGACGACCAGCGCCACCACCAGCATCACCGCGAAGGTCATCAGGTATTGCACGTCGCTGACCGCGAAGGTGAAGCGCGGCGGAACGAAAAAGAAGTCGAAGATGGCCACGCTGAGAAAGGAGGCCAGCACCGACGGCCCACGACCGAAACGAACGGCGACCGCCACCACCGCGAGCAGAAACACCATCACGATGTTCGCCAAGTCGAAGAAGGGATAGAGGGGCGCCGCGATCAGCCCGGCCAGCCCGCATACAGCGGCACTCAGTACGTAGGCCGGCCAGTCCGTGGGACCGATCCGCTCCCTGGCGGGCCTGTCCTCCTGGGCTGTTTCCCGCTCGGCCCGGGCCACCTGGATCACATCCAGGTCCGCCGCGAGGCGGCCGATCCGGTCGGCGACGGAGCGCCGCCAGAAGCGCCAGAGCGGCGGATCGTCACGTCCCACCATGATCCGCGACAGATTGTGCGTCCGTGCATAGTGGACGGCCTCGTCCTCCACGCGGGTGCCCGAGAGGGTGGCGGTCTGGGCGCCGAGCTCCTGGGCCAGCCGCAGGGTCTTCAGGGGGCGCTCGCGGTCGGCCGGGGGAAGCCGTTGCAGGTCGGGCGTCTCCACATGGACCGCATGCCAGGAGGTCTCCAGTCGTCCGGCGATGCGCGCCGCGGTGCGCACCAGCTTCTCGCTGCCCATACCGGCGCCGATGCACACCAGCAGGGCGTCATGGGTCTGCCAGACCGGCGTGACCAGCTGGTCGCGGCGGTACTGCTGGACGTCCTCGTCCACCCGGTCGGCGGTACGGCGCAGGGCCAGCTCGCGCAGGGCCAGCAGGTTGCCTTTGCGGAAGAAGTTGCGGATCGCCCGCTCGGCCTGGTTGGGCAGGTACACCTTGCCTTCCCGCAGGCGCTGCAGGAGCTCGTCCGGCGGCAGATCCACCAGGACCACTTCATCGGCCTCGTCGAACACCCGATCCGGCACGGTTTCCCAGACGCGGATGCCGGTGATCCCGCTCACCACGTCGTTGAGGCTCTCCAGGTGCTGCACGTTCACCGTGGAATACACGTCGATGCCGGCCGCGAGCAGTTCCTCCACATCCTGCCAGCGCTTGGGATGGCGGGAGCCGGCGACGTTGGAGTGGGCCAACTCGTCCATCAGAATGAGCGCCGGCTGCCGGGCCAGCGCCCGGTCGAGGTCGAATTCCCGGAGTATCCGGCCGCGGTAGGGGATTTCCCGCAGATCGATATGCTCGATCCCCTCGGCCAGCACGGCCGTCTCCTGCCGGCCGTGGGTTTCCACCACTCCGATGACCACGTCCAGGCCCTGGGCGAGCTGTTGGCGGGCGGCGACCAGCATGGCGAAGGTCTTGCCCACGCCGGCCGAGGCGCCGAAGAAGATTCTCAGGCGACCCCGCCTGGCCCGCGCTTCCTCCAACTGGACCCTGGCCAGCAGCTCGTCCGGATCGGGACGGCGCGCGGCCGGGTCGGGGGGCATTGGCATGGCTTGTTCTCCCTCCTTCAGAAGTTGCGGGCGACCGAGACGACGAGGGTGGCGCGTCCCGCGTCTAGGTCATGGGAGCCATTGGCCCGGCCGGCGCTGTCGGTGCTGCTGCTGAAGCAATAGAGCTCGCCGTTGCCGCAGCTGCCCTGCGCATCGCTGGCGATATAGGAGGCGGCGACGACCCAGCCGGCAAGATCCTTGCTCAATCCCAGCCGCCAGTCGGTGTAGCGACCGTCGTAGCGGGAGCCGTCGGCATTGCGGTAGGAGAAGTCGCGCATGAAGAGGTGTCCGACATGGGCCGTCAGGGTCAGACCGTTGCCCAGCTCGTGGCTGGCGGCAAGGTCCAGATAGCCCGTGCCGCGGGTTCCGGGGAGCTGGAAATAGTCGGTAAAGGCATGGTGATATTTCAGCGTGAGAAAGCGCCAGCTGCCGGCCAGGTAGATTTCGCCGTTGTCGACCACGCCGTTGGCTTCCCGATCGGAATGACGAGCATTGACGCCTTTGAAGGCGTTGTCGAGGTGCGTACCAGGGTAATAGTAATAGATTGCCCCTATATCCAGACTACTAAAGTCGCCGATTCGGGTCTTGTAGCCCCCATAAAAGTCCATTTCCAGGCTGCCGCCCGGATAGCCCGCGCCGCTGCTGACGTTGGAGTTCCAGTTGCCGGCATAGAAGCCGCTGGCATGGCTGTACTCGAAGCCACCCTGCAGGGCCGGCCTGCCGAAGGTCTGGTCGAGGCCGCGGAAGCGGTACTCGCTGAACAGGCCGAGGTTGGCCGTGAAGCTGTGCGGCGTTGCCTGAGGCTGGTCGGCGGCGAGCGTCAGGCTCGCGCTGGCCAGGGTGGCCAGTGCGTAATGCTTGATGGTCATGGGTTCGGCTCACGATAAAGGGGGCATCACTGCCCCAGGGCATCCAGCGCGAGATTGAGCTTCAGCACGTTCACCCGCGGCTCGCCGAGCAGCCACCACTGGCGGCCTTCGGCATGGCCTTCCACGAGGGACCTGACCTGCGCCTCGGTCAGGCCTCGGGCGCGGGCCACCCGGGGCACCTGCCAGAGGGCCCCGGCCGGGCTGATGTGCGGGTCGAGGCCGCTTGCCGAAGCGGTGACCAGATCCACCGGCACCGGCTGGGCATTGCCCGGATCGGCGGCGTGTAGCGCCTCGAGGCGGGCCTCGACCGCCGCGGCCAGGGCCGGATTGAGCGGCCCCTGGTTGGAACCGGACGAGGCGTCCGCGTTATACGGCTGGGGCGCGGTCGCCGAGGGGCGTCCCCAGAAATACTGCGGTGTGCTGAAGTGCTGGCCGATCAGCTCCGAGCCGATCACCTGGGCGTCCTTGAAGATCAGGCTGCCGGCGGCCTGTTCGGGAAAGACGGCCTGGGCGATGCCGGTCACCGCCAGGGGATAGGCCAGGCCGGTGACGGCGCTCAGCAGCAGGAACAGGCTGACGGCGGGGCGAACGAGGGTTTTCATGGCTGGATCTCCGGGTCAGGCAAGGCCGCTGGCGGTCAGCAGCAGGTCAATCAGCTTGATGCCGGCGAAGGGCACGAGAATCCCGCCGAGACCATAAATGGCCAGGTTGCGGCGGAGCAGGACGGCCGCGCCGAGGGGGCGGTAGGGCACGCCCTTGAGCGCCAGGGGGATCAGGAAAACGATGATCAGCGCGTTGAAGATCACCGCCGAGAGGATCGCCGAGGCTGGACTGGACAACCCCATCACGTTCAGCGCGGCCAGTTGCGGGTAGGTGCCGACGAAGGCTGCGGGAATGATCGCGAAGTACTTGGCGATGTCGTTGGCGATGCTGAAGGTGGACAGGGAGCCGCGGGTCATCAGCATCTGCTTGCCGGTCTCGACCACCTCGATGAGCTTGGTGGGGTTGGAGTCCAGGTCCACCATGTTGCCGGCCTCCTTGGCGGCCTGGGTGCCGCTGTTCATCGCCACCGCCACGTCGGCCTGGGCCAGGGCCGGGGCGTCGTTGGTGCCGTCGCCGGTCATCGCCACCAGGCGGCCTTCGGCCTGGTACTGGCGGATCAGCGCCAGCTTGGCCTCCGGCGTGGCTTCCGCGAGGAAGTCGTCGACCCCGGCCTCGGCGGCGATGGCGGCCGCGGTGATCCGATTGTCGCCGGTCACCATCACCGTCTTGATGCCCATTTGGCGCAGTTCGGCGAAGCGTTCCTTGATGCCGCCCTTGATGATGTCCTTCAGCTCGATTACCCCCAGCACCCTCTTGTCCTCGGCGACGACCAGCGGCGTGCTGCCGCGCCGTGAGACCTCGTTGACCAGAATGGTCACGGAGCGGGGCAGGCTGCCGCCGAGGTTTTCCACGTGCATGCGGATCGCCTCGGCGGAACCCTTGCGGATCTGCCGGCCGCCCAGGTCCACGCCGCTCATGCGGGTCTGCGCGGAAAAGTGGATGAAGTGGGCGTCCAGGGCGTGGATGTTGCGTTCCCGCAGGTTGTACTGCTGCTTGGCGAGCACGACGATGCTGCGCCCCTCCGGGGTTTCGTCGGCGAGGGAGGCCAGCTGCGCCGCGTCGGCCAGCTCCGCCTCGAACACCCCATCCGCCGGCAGGAAGACCGAGGCCTGGCGGTTGCCGAGGGTGATGGTGCCGGTCTTGTCCATCAGCAGCACGTCCACGTCGCCGGCGGCCTCCACCGCTCGACCGGAAGTGGCGATCACGTTGGCCTGCAGCATGCGGCTCATGCCGGCCACGCCGATGGCCGACAGCAGACCGGCGATGGTGGTGGGGATCAGGCATACCAGCAGGGCGACCAGCACGGTGATGCCCACCGGGCTGCCGGCGCCGGTGGCGTCCACGGCGAACAGCGAGAAGGGCAGCAGGGTGACGGTGACCCCCAGGAAGACGATGGTCAGGGCCACCAGCAGGATGGTCAGGGCGATCTCGTTGGGGGTCTTCTGGCGCCTGGCGCTCTCCACCATGGCGATCATGCGGTCGACGAAGGTTTCGCCCGGATTGACGGTGACCCGCACGACGAGCCAGTCGGAGAGCACCCGCGTGCCGCCGGTGACCGCCGAGAAATCGCCGCCCGACTCGCGGATCACCGGCGCCGATTCGCCGGTGATCGCCGACTCGTCGACCGAGGCCACGCCCTCGATCACCTCGCCGTCGGCGGGGATCAGCGCGCCAGCCGGGTCGCCGGCCTCGACCAGCACCACGTCGCCCTTGCGCAGCTCGCTGCCGCGCACCGACCGCCATTCGGCGCCGTAGCGCGGCTCCTGCAGCTTCCTGGCCCAGGTTTCCTGCTTGATCCCGCGCAGGGAGGCCGCTTGGGCCTTGCTGCGGCCTTCGGCGAGCGCCTCTGCGAAGTTGGCGAAGAGCACGGTGAACCACAGCCATAGGGTCACCGCGAGGATGAAGCCGACCGGCGCCTCGCCTTCGCCGGTCAGGGCCTGCAGCCAGAGCAGGGTGGTGAACAGGCTGCCGACGTAGACCACGAACATCACCGGGTTGCGCCATTGCACGGCCGGATGGAGCTTGCGCAGGGCCTCGCCCATGGCCGGCAGCAGCAGGGCCGGATCGTAGAGGGTAAAGGTCTTCTTGGTCATGGTGTTTTCCTTCAGGCATCCATCCACAGCACCAGGTGTTCGACGACCGGGCCCAGGGCCAGGGCCGGCACATAGTTGAGCAGGCCGAACAGCAGCACGGTACCGATCAGCAGGGCCACGAACAGGAGGGTGTGGGTGGGTAGGGTCCCGGTTGTCGTGGCGATCCGTTTCTTGGCGGCGAGGGAGCCGGCCATGGCCAGCACCGGCACGATCACGCCGAAGCGCCCGAACCACATGGCCACTGCCAGCAGCAGGTTGTAGAACGGGGTGTTGACGGATAGGCCGGCGAAGGCGCTGCCGTTGTTGTTGCCCGCCGAGGTGAAGGCGTAGAGGATCTCCGAGAAACCGTGGGTGCCGGGGTTGGCGATGCCCGCCCGGCCGGCTTCCGTGCTCACCGCGAGGGCCGTGCCGAGAAGCACCAGCAGGGGGGTGACGAGGATGGCGATGGCGCTCATCTTCATCTCGTAGGTTTCGATCTTCTTGCCCAGGTATTCGGGGGTGCGGCCGATCATCAGGCCGGCGATGAACACCGCAAGGATGGCGAACACCAGCATGCCGTAGAGGCCGGTGCCGACGCCGCCGAACACCACCTCGCCGAGCTGCATGTTGGCCAGCGGCACCAGGCCGCCCAGGGGCGTGAAGGAGTCGTGCATGGCGTTCACTGCGCCGCAGGAGGCGGCGGTGGTGATGGTCGCAAAGAGCGCCGAGGCGGCGATGCCGAAGCGGGTTTCCTTGCCCTCCATGTTGCCGCCGGCCTGCCAGACGCTGGCCGCCTGATCCACGCCGAGGGCGGCCAGGCGCGGATTGCCCTGCTGCTCGAAGCTCATCGCCGCCCCGGCGGCGACCACGAACAGCAGGGTCATCGCCGCCAGGATGGCCCAGCCCTGGCGGGTATCGCCGACCATGCGCCCGAAGGTGACGCACAGGGCCGCGGGAATCAGGAAGATCGCCAGCATCTGCACGAAGTTGGTCAGGGGCGTGGGGTTCTCGAAGGGGTGGGCCGAGTTGGCGTTGAAGAAGCCGCCGCCGTTGGTGCCCAGCATCTTGATCGCCTCCTGGGAGGCCACCGGCCCCATCGCCAGTAGCTGCGGCCCGGGCTGGGCCGGCTCGAGGGTGGCCACCTCGCGATAGGCGTCGAAGTTCTGGATGACGCCCTGGCCGACCAGAAACACCGCCATCGCCAGGGAAAGAGGCAGCAGCAGATAGAGCGTGGCGCGGCTCAGGTCCACCCAGGCGTTGCCGAGCGTCGCGGCGCTGTGGCGGGCGAGGCCGCGGATCAGGGCGATGACCACCACGATGCCGGTCGCCGCCGAGAGGAAGTTCTGCACCGTCAGGCCGAGCATCTGCACCAGGTAGCCAAGGCTCGACTCCCCGGCATAACCCTGCCAGTTGGTGTTGGTGGCGAAGCTCACCGCCGTGTTGAACGCCGAATCCGCCGCGACGGCAGGCATCTGCTGGGGATTCAGGGGCAGCACGGCCTGCAGGCGCTGCAGCCCGTAGACGGCGAGGACGCCGAGGGCGTTGAACAGCAGCAGCGCCAGGGCATAGCGCAGCCAGCCCATTTCCTCGTCGGGCCGCACGCCGCACAGGCGGTAGAGGCCGTTCTCCAGCGGCCGCGCCCAGCGCAGCCGGCCTTCCATGAGGTGTGCGATGTAGAGACCCAGGGGCCTTGTCGTCAGCAGCAGGATGGCCAGGAAGGTCCCGAGCAGCAGCCAGGCATGCAGGCTCATGAAAAGTCCTCCGGCTTGAGCAGGGCGGCCAGCAGATAGATCAGCAGACCGGCGGCGGCGAGGCCGCCGAGCACGTAGGGCCAGCTCATTTGTGGCCTCCCAGGCGGTCGCAGCCGACCGCTAGTCCCACCATCAGCGCGAAGAGCAGGCCGATGGCGCCCAGGTACACGAAGTCCATGAATCCTCCTTGCGGATTCGCTCAATCGGTACTGGTCATGCTAGGCAGGGCGGTATTAAAAGGTTCGAAAAAAGGCGGGGCAGCGGATAAAGAACTTGTAAAAGAATCGGATGAGTTAGGCCGGCGGGATTCTTTACCCGACGCTTACCCAACCTGACCCAGCCCTTGCGCCCCAGCTGGCACCATCGACCGCCGTTCCGAAGCGTTCCGGAGACCGTGCGAATGTCGAAATCCAGGCTCTTGCGTCTTTCCTTGTCGTTGCTCGTCGGCGCCGTGCTGACGGACTGCGCCGGGCGGCCCGAGCCGCCGGGGCCGCCCGGCGAAGGGCTCGAACGCCATCTGGAGGGTGCCTACCGGCCGCCCGCGCGCCTGCCGGTGCGCGGCTGGGACGCCGAATGGCAGGTCGCCGGGCAGGCGGTCGAGGTCAGCTGGTTGGCGCCTGAGCAGGCCAAGAGCGCGCCGCTGATCCTCTACCTGCCGGGGCTCGGCGAGGGCAGCCGGGCCGGCGCGCAGTGGCGCCGGGCCTGGGCCGAGGCCGGCTACGCGGTGCTCTCGGTGCAGCCGCAGCCCTACAGACGGGCGGTCTATTCGCGTCCCGAGGCGCAGGCCGGCGAGCCGAGCCTGGCCGGGGTCGACTGGTAGACGCTGGTGGTGGCCGGCTTCGACCTCGGCGCGCAGACCGCCGCCGCCCTGGCCGGCGAGCGCACGGTCGGGGAAGCGGCTCGGTCCGGCTGGCAGCCGAAGGCGGCGATCTTGCTCAGTCCCTACGTGGCCGAGGAGGACGAGGCCGAGCGCTTCGGGCGCATCGGCACGCCGCTGCGGGCAGTCACCGGCCCACGCGACGAGGACTCCTTCGGCTGGGTCGAGCCACCGGCCCGCCGCCAGCGGCTCTGGCAGGGGCTACAGGTATCCGGCAGCTATCAACTGATCGCCGGCGAGGCCAGCCACCGGCTGCTCAGCGGCTCGTTCGAGGCCATGCCAAGGCCGGCCGGAAGGCGGCGGTCCTGGCGCCGGGGGGCCCAGAGGCGGAGGTCCGGGGGGCGGCAGAGAGGGTGGCCGGCTGGGCCATGGCCAGGGCATGGAGGAGCGCATCGATCCGCGCCAGATGGCCAGCCTGCTGACGCTCAGCCTGGCCTTCCTCGACGCCCGCGTGCGTGACGCCGTGCCGGCGCGCCTGTGGCTTGAGCGCGATGCCGCCCACTGGCTGGAAGCGACCGGCCGGCTTGAGCGGAAGCCTTAACCGGCCTGTCCGGCCAACTCGCGCATCCGCTGTAGCACGGCGTTCAGGCCATTGCTGCGCGACGGCGAGAGCTGGCGGGACAGGCCGAGCCGGGCGAACCAGTCGGTCAGGTCCACGGCCTGCAGTTCTTCTGCGCTCAGGCCGTCGACCCGCGCCAGCAGCATGGCCAGCAGGCCGCGCAGCAGGCGCGCGTCGCTGCCGGCGCGAAAGCGCCAGCGGCCGTCATGCTGCTCGGCGAGCAGCCAGACCTGACTTTCGCAGCCATGCACCTGATTGGCCGTACAACGCTCCTCATCGCTCAGCGGCTCGAGACGCTCGCCCCATTGCAGCAGCAGGCGTGCGCGCTGTTCCCAGCCGGGGCACTGGGCGAAAGCCTCCAGGGCCTCGCGGGTGGCGGCAGGCAGGTTCACCGCAGCAGCTCCAGGGCGTGATGAAGGGCGGCGAAGAAGCGTTCGAGGTCATTCCCGTCGCTGTACAGGCCGAGCGACACGCGCAGCGCGCCGGGCAGGCCGAGGCGGCGCAGCAGCGGCATGGCGCAGTGCTGGCCGGCACGCACGGCGATGCCCTGTTCGGCGAGCAGATGGGACAGGTCGGCGTTGTGCACCCCCTCGACCACGAAGCTGGCCAGGGCGGTGTGCGACTCGGCCAGCAGGTGCAGGCCGTCGAAGGCATGCAGCCCGGCGAGCAGGCGGGCGTGCAGGGCGGCTTCGTGGGCGGCGACTGCTTGGCCGTCCAGCCCTTGCAGATAGTCCAGCGCGGCGCCGAAGGCGATGGCCGCGCCGATCGCCGGGGTGCCGGCCTCGAAGCCGAGCGGCGCCGGGCGGAAGCGCGCTTCGTGGTAGCCGGCCTGCTGGACCATCTCGCCGCCGAACTGCCAGTGGCGCAGGTGCTCCAAGGCCTGGGGACGGCCGTAGAGCACGCCGAGGCCGTCCGGGCCGTAGAGCTTGTGCGCGGAGAACACGTAGAAGTCGCAGTCCAAAGCCTGCAGATCGTGCCGCCCATGGACCACTCCCTGAGCGCCGTCGACTACCGTCAATGCCCCTTGGGCCCGAGCCAGAGCCAGCAGCGCCGCGAGCGGCTGCCAACGGCCGAGCACGTTGGACAGTTGGCTGACCGCGAGCAGCCGGGTGCGCGGGCCGATCAGCTGGGCAGCCTGCTCCAGGTTGATGTCGCCGGCGGCGTCCAGCGGCAGCACCCGCAGCTCCAGGCCGCGGCGCTGCGCCAACTGCTGCCAGGGCAGCAGGTTGGCGTGGTGCTCCAGGGCGCTGACAACGATCTCGTCGCCCGGGGCAAACAGGTGTTCGAGGCCGTAAGCGAGCAGGTTGAGGGATTCGGTGGCGCCGCGGGTGAAGACGATCTGGCTGGCGCTGTCGGCATTCAACCAGGCGGCGACTTTCGCCCGGGCGTCCTCGAAGGCCAGGGTGGCGCGCTCGCCGGGGGCATGCTGGGCGCGGTGCACGTTGGCCGCGCCGCTGGCGTAGTAATCGAGCAGGGCATCCAGCACCGGCTGTGGCTTCTGCGCGGTGGCGGCGCTGTCCAGGTAGGTCTGGCAGTCCCGGCCGAAGGCCGCTAGGGCTGGAAAGTCGGCCCGCCAGGGGGAGGGGAGGGACATGGTGTTCAAGCCTCGCGCTGCAAGCCTCAAGCTGCAAGGGGGGGCGGATGTATCCCCCTCACCCCGGCCCTCTTCCCGTCGGGGAGAGGGGGCAAAGCAGTTGCCTGCCGCTGCTGTTCAGTTATGCGCGTGCAGCGCTTCGTTCAGCTCGATCGCCGACTTGTGACTCTTGCATTCCACCGCGCCGGTCTGCGAGTTGCGGCGGAACAGCAGGTCCGGCTGGCCGGCCAGCTCGCGGGCCTTGACCACCCGGACCAGCGCGTTCTTCTCGTCGAGCAGGTTGACCTTGGTGCCGGCGGTGACGTAGAGGCCGGACTCGACGGTGTTGCGGTCGCCCAGCGGGATACCGATGCCGGCATTGGCACCGATCAGGCAGCCTTCGCCGACGGAGATCACGATGTTGCCGCCGCCGGACAGAGTGCCCATGGTCGAGCAGCCGCCGCCCAGGTCCGAGCCCTTGCCGACGAACACCCCGGCCGAGACGCGGCCCTCGATCATCCCCGGACCTTCGGTGCCGGCGTTGAAGTTGACGAAGCCCTCGTGCATCACCGTGGTGCCCTCGCCGATGTAGGCGCCCAGGCGGATGCGTGCGCTGTCGGCGATGCGCACCCCGGCCGGCACCACGTAGTCGGTCATCTTCGGGAACTTGTCCACCGAGAAGACTTCCAGCAGCTCGCCCTTCAGACGCGCTTCCAGCTGGCGCGCCGGCAGTTCGGCCAGATCGACGGCGCCGTGGTTGGTCCAGGCCACGTTGGGCAGCAGTGGGAAGATCCCGGCGAGGTTCTGCCCGTGCGGCTTGACCAGCCGGTGGGAGAGCAGGTGCAGCTTGAGATAGGCCTCCGGGGTGGAGGTGAGGGCGGCGTCTTCGGCCAGCAGGGTGGCGACCAGCGGCTTGTGGCTCTCGGCCAGGCGGGTGAGCAGGGCGGCCTGCGCCGGGTCGATGCCCCTGAGCGCCTTGGCCAGCTCGGCGGCCTGGGTGGTGTCGATGGCGATCGCCTGGTTGCCGCCGGCATAGCCGAGGATCGGCGTGACCGCGGCGACCAGCTCGACGGCCGGCTGCAGCAGCGGCAGGGCGTAGAAGACTTCCAGCCAGGCGCCCTGGCGATTCTGGGTGCCGACGCCGAAGGCCAGGCTGAACAGGGTAGTGGACATGGGGGCGTTCCTTGTTGCTGATTCGTGAAGGCGCAGGCTTCAGGCCAGCGCGGCGGAGTAGAGGTCCGGCTTGAAGCCGATCAGGGTGCGCTCGCCGAGATCGAGCACCGGGCGCTTGATCATCGAGGGTGCGGTGAGCATCAGCTCGATGGCCTTGGCCTGATCAAGATCGGCCTTCTGTGTGTCAGCCAGTTTGCGGAAAGTGGTGCCGGCGCGATTCAGCACGACCTGCCAGCCGTGCTCGGCGCACCACTTCTCCAAGTGGGCGCGGTCGATGCCGGCGCTCTTGTAGTCGTGGAAGCGGTAGGCCACGCTCTGCTCGTCGAGCCAGGCGCGGGCTTTCTTCATGGTGTCGCAGGCCTTGATGCCGTAGAGGACCGGGGTTCCGTCTGTCATCGGGGTATCGTGTCGTCGGGAAAGAGGGCGGGAATTATGCCACGCCGAACCCGTGCCGGCGGCAGATTGAATCCGAACAGTTCGTCTTGCGGATATATCGCGCTGGTTGCGCCGCTGGCGGGGACGATTAGCCGCGAGAGAAGACCCGGCCTCTTCGCAAACCCCCTTCAGGCGCTACACTGCCTCCCCCTTTCGGCCGCCGTCACCACCGTTTTCCTGAAGGACCCGCATGCCCAGCCTGAACCGTATCATCCTGATCAACACCCACCTCCAGGGCGTGGTGGAACTGGTCGTGGACGACCACACCAACATCTGCGGCACCAACGCCTCCGGCAAGACCACCCTGCAGCGGCTGGTGCCGGTGTTCTACGGCGAATACCCCAGCCGCGTGGTGCCGGCCACCCGCGACAGCTTCGAGCGCTGGTACCTGCCCACCGAACAGAGCTTCATCGTCTACGAATACCAGCGCATGGATGGCCAGCTCTGCCAAGCCGTGCTGGCCGCCGCGCAGGGCAAGGGCGTCACCTACCGCCTGGTGCAGAAGGCCTTCGTGCTGGAGGACTACATCAAGAGCCGGCAGGGCGACGCGCTCACCTGTCTGACCATGAACGAGCTGGGCCGCCAGCTGAAACAGGCCGGCATCTTCACCACCACCCTGCTCAATACTAGCCAGTTCCGCGCGATCATCCAGAACGACCGCAGCCTGCTCGCCGCCGACGGCCAGCGCGTCGAACTGCGTACCTGGGTCCGGCAGTTCTCCCTGTGCGACCCTGAGCATTCCCTGCGGCATATCGAGAAACTAGCCAGGGCCGTGCACTCCCGGGAAGGCAAGATGGAGACGATCAAGTCGATGATTGCCGCCATCCTGGAAGAGGACGGCGTCAGCCCGCCGGCGTCCCATCTGAACCTGCAGCGGGTCGAGGCGTGGATTCGCGAGAGCCAACTGATCCAGGGCTTCAACGCCATCCGCCCGGAGTTCGACAAGCTGGAGCGCGAATATCAGGAACTGCTCGCCTGCGAACGGCGCCTCGGCGGCCTGCTGCAGGGCTACCGCACGGAGGAGCCGCGCCTGTACCAGCGCGAGGAGGAAACTAGCGTCGTCATCGAGCAGACCGGCTTTCAGCTCAAGCAGCTGGAGGAGCGCTGGAAGGACCAGCGCGACGCCCTCAACCAGGATCTTTCGGCGGCCAGGGGCGATATCGGCCGCATCGAGGACGAGCTGGACCAGATCGAAAACCAGTACCAGGCCTTTCTCGACGCCGACATCGAACAGGCCAAGGCCGATCTGGAGCAGGTCGGCGCCTGGCGCGACGACCTGGACAACCTGCAGGCCCGCCACCGCCTGCTGACCGAGCAGCACCTGGACGTGGAGAGCGCCTACCTGGCGCGCTGCCAGGCGATCAAGGACCAGCGCGAGGCCGCCCTGGAGCAGCTGCGCGAACAGCAGGAAGCCCTGCAGGAAGAGCGCGCCTTGCAGCGCGAGCAGCAGGCCGAGGCACTGGCGAGCCTGGACCAGAGCTTCAACCAGCGCCGCCAGCAGGGTCAGGACGACTTCCGCGAGCGGGAATACCAGCTCCAGCTGGAGCAGAACCGGCTGCAGCAGCAGATCGCCAACGCCGGCTACAGCGAAGAGGAAAACCGCAGCCTGGCGATCTTCGACCAGCGCCTGGAGCGCGCCGACGAGGACGCCGAGGTGGCCGAGGCCCGGGTCCGCCAGCTGGAAACCCAGGAGCGCCAGCTGCGCGGCCGGCGCGACGAGGCCAACACGGCCTTCTCGCTGACCAGCCGGCGGCTGGTCGAACGCCAGGAGCAGTTGGACGAGATCGACCGCATGCTCTATCCCGGTCACCACACCCTGCTGGAGTTTCTCCGTCGCGAGCAACCCGGCTGGGAAGGCCGGCTCGGCAAGGTGATTCACCCGGCGCTGCTGCAGCGTGCCGACCTCAAGCCGGCACTTGACGACGCGGCTGCGGAAAGCCTGTTCAGCGTGCGCCTGGACCTGGCCGCCATCGATACTCCTGAGCATGCGGCCAGCGAACAGGAGCTGCGCCAGCGCCTGCAGCTCGCCAAGGACGCCGTGCAGGACGCGCAGAACCAGCAGCAGGAGGCGGAAAAGCAGCTGGTCGAGGCCAGCACCGCCCTGGACGAGCTGCAGCGCCAACTGGTGTTTGCCCGCACCGAGCTGCAGAACCGTCGCGACGACCGCCAGCGCCTCAAGGACGAACGACGCAGCCAGAAGGACAAACTCGATGCCGCCCTGCAGGAGCGCAGGCTCAAGGCGAAGAAGCAGCTCACCGAGCTCGGCGGCGCACTGCAGCAGCTCGCCGGCGAGCGCGACCGGTGGCTGGCCGAGCTCAAGGACCAGCACGGCGAGGCCCGCCTGGAAAAGTCCGCCCACTGGCAGCAGGTCATCGGCAGTCTCGACGGGCAGATCCAGCAGCTCAAGGCGGCCGCCGACGAGCGCCGCAGCAAGGCCAGGGTCGAGCTTGACGAGTGCGAGCGCTGGTACAAGGCCGAGCTGAAGTCTCGCGGCGTCGACGAGAACGCCATCATGGCCCTGAAGCAGCAGATCCGCAGCCTGGAGCAGAAGATCGCGCGCACCGAGCAGCGCCGCTCCGAGGTGCTGCGTTACGACGACTGGTACCAACACAGCTGGCTGCTGCGCAAGCCCAGGCTGCAGGGCGAACTGAGCGAGAGCCGGACCCGCGCCAGTGCACTGGATCAGCAGCTGAAGACCGCTTCGGTAGAATACAAGGCCGAACGCAGGCGACTGGAGGAGGCACGCCAGCAGGCCCTTATACAAAAGGGCGCGGTCGAGGAGGCGCTGACCCGCCTGAAATCCCTGCTGCGTCGCTTCGGCGAGCTGAAACTGCCGCGCGAGGGCGAGCTCGCTGGCGGCGAGCTGGACGAACGCCTGCGCCTCGGCGAGGAGCTGCTGCACGGCCGCGAGCAGATGCTCGCCGCCATCCGCGCCCATGTGGAGCATTTCGACAGCGTGATCGCTGGCCAGTCCGGTTCCAGCCTGGCGGAAACCTGGGAGCGCAGCCGCGAGGAGTGCACCCTGGTCAACGACCGCGGCATCCCCGGCCTGGACTACCGTCGGCTGGTGCCGCACCTGGAGCAGTTGCTCAACGTGATGGTGCCGCAGAGCATCACGGCCCTGCGCGAGCAGGGCAGGATCTTCGGCATCGACCTCAACAGCTACTACGACGTACTGGCCAACGTCGACCGCAGCATTGCCACACAGAGCGCACGCATCACCAAGGAGGTAAGCGAAGAGCTGTTTTTGGATGGCGTATCGGGATCGGAGGTGCGCATCCGCTCGCGGATCAGCGAGCTGGAGTTCTGGCCTGAACTCAAGGCCTTCATCAATGCCTTCCACGACTGGCGGGAGGAGGGCTTCTCCGGTCTGCCCGGCGAGGAGTACACCAGCAGCATGCGCCGGGCGCTGGACATCATCGGTCGCTCTGCGCTGACCGGCGGCATTGTCGGGCTGCTGGAAATCGAGCTGCGCCTGCGCGAGGGCAACAGCGACCTGGTGATCCGCACCGACCGCCAGCTCAACGAATCCTCCAGCCACGGCATGGCTTATCTGATTCTGTGCAAGTTCCTGCTGGCTTTCACCCGCCTGCTGCGCGGCCAGTCGCCGGCCACCATCCACTGGCCCATCGACGAGCTGGGCACCCTGCACCACAACAACGTGAAGAAGATCTTCGACGCTTGCAGCAACAACAACATCCGCGTGCTCGGCGCCTTCCCCAACCCGGACTCCGAGGTGCTGTCGCTGTTCGCCAACCGCTACATCGTCAACAAGCAGACACGCCAACTGCAGGTGGTCAAGCCGCGGTTGGACGCGATCGCCGAGAAGCTGAAGAAACTGCATACCGAGGAGGCGCTGTAAATGCTCTCGACGAAAGGACAGGTCATCGAGCGCCTGCTCAAGGGCGACTTCATCTGCCGCACCACCGACGAGGACGGCTGGCGCTTCCTGAAGAACGCCGCCAACCGTGCCCAGGTGGACGACTACCTCGCCCAGCTCAACCGCATGGTCGCCCAGGTTGGCGCCAATGCCGACGGCGAGGTGTTCTTCTGCGGCTACCGGCAGCTCGGCGAGGACGAGCGCAGGGTCATCGGCCAGCAGTTCCGCGACATCTGCAACGCCCTGACGCCGCTGGTCGAATGGCTGGTGCTGGTGCAGGAAGCCGGCGCCCAGGATGCGCCGCTCACCGAGGGCACGCCGGTGCGCCTCAACGAGCTGCAGAGCATAGTCGAGGACACCCCGGCGTTCCGCGAGCAACTGGCGCGGATCAGCCACTACCGGCTGTTCAACTCCACCAGCAGCAGCGTCGACGGGCAGATCAAGCAGGTATTCAAGCGCCTGTGCGAGCTGGGCTACCTGACCCGCCCGAACCCGGACAAGCAGATCTACCTGGCCACCGGCAAGCTGGACTACCTGTACGAGGTGATCCGCTTCATCGACGAGACCGAGAGCCTGGACCTCGAAGGCCGTGCGGAAAGCGCCAGCCAGGGGCAGCTGCTATGAGCGGCAACCTGCATCAGGCCGGGGTGCGCTTCCTGCGCCAGCTGGGCCGGCATGCCGAGCCGATCATGGACGCCTACCTGTCCGGCTCGCTGGCAGATCAGGCGCTGGAGCCGGCGGTCGAGGAGCGGCTGGTCAAGGACGGCATCCTCTACCGTCCCGAGCCCGGCGCCGACCTGCACCTGCGCCGGGCGGTGCGCGCGCTCTTGGAGGAGGCCCTGCGCGACGACCGCAACCGGCAGATCGACACCAACACCGGCTCCGCCCTGGCCACCTTCAAGACCCTTGCCGCCCACTACAAGGAGGCGCGCCACCAGGGCGACTACGCCGCGGCGGATGCCTACCTGGGCGATCTCAAAGAGCACGTCTACGCCTTCGGCGAAACCCTGAGCCACAGCATCCGCGTGCTGTGGAGCCGGCTGAACAACGAGTTCGGCTACGTCGGCACCCTCAATGCCAAGATCCGCGAGAACGAGCTGGCCCAGTCCCAGGTGAGCGAGCTGCTCGCCGGGCTGGAGATGATCAGCTTCGAGGAGCTGGCGGAAACCGCCGGCGACCTGCGCGAGCTGCGCCGCCTCTTGGTCACCAGCCTGCAGCGCAGGATCAGCGCTTGCGCCCAGGAGTTGAGCGTGGTCCAGGGGCGCCTGCTGGAGCTGCTCGGCCGCTTCCGGCAAATCCGCGGACGCACCCGCCTGCTCAAGGGCTGGCTGCTGCACATGGAGCAGCAGCCGGACTATCAGGTGGGCAACCACGCCGCCCACCAGAGCGTGCCGCAGCTGTTCAACCTGGCGGCACCCGTGCTGGCGCCGGCAGCGCTGGACATCCACAACCCGCAGCACGAGGCCGATCTGCTGGTGCTGGTGGCGCAGATCCGCGCCCTGCAGTCGCCGGACCGCTTCGCGCCGCAGCCGGGCGAGGCCACCGAGCTGATCCTCGGCGAGGTGGAAGCCTTCGAGGTGCAGGGCAACCCGATCCGGGAGGCCGTCTCGGCCTACTTCTGCCAAGTCATCGACAGCGGCCAGCCGATCTCGGCCCTAGACTACCGCCGGCAGCACGACCTGTCTTGGGATGCGGAAAGCTGGCTGTATCAGGTGATCGGCGGCTACGAAGGCCTGCCGGAAGAGCAGAGGCGCCACTTCGAACTGGACGCCATCGGCGAGCCGCATCCTGTGTATTCCGGCAACTTTATCGTTAGGGATGTCGCACTATGGTTAGCCTGACCCCAAAACATATGCACGCGGTTCACAAGCTACTGCGAGAGCGTCTCGACAAAACCGAGCTGAACGTGACCTGGCAGAAGATCCATGCGGCCTTCGAGGTGGGCGAGCCGCTGGGCAAGTGGCTGTACTTCAGCCGTGAACAGCGGGAAATCCTCCGTGAACTGGCGCAGCGCGAATAGGGCTTAGATCCGCTGGAGCAGGTGCCAGACGGCACGCGCCGGGAGGTCGCCGCCCAGGCCATCGACGAAAAGCTCGCCCGCCAGCGACCCGACGACCACTACATACTGGCCAAGGGCCGCCTGCCTGCGCCGCTTCCCTCGCTGAGCCCGGAGCTGAGCCTGCGCGTGCCGCTGGCCAGCCTGGACCTCGTATCCATCGGCCAGGTCGTGGTGGTGGAGAGCCTGGACAGCTTCGACGACTGGCACGCCTATCCCGCCCCCGCCGAGCTGGCCGGCAGCCTGGTGCTCTACCGCGGCCATGGCAGCCTCGCCCGCGGGGCGCGCCGGCTGCTGGCGGCACTGCCGGACACGGCCCGCGTCACCGTCTTTCCCGACTGGGATCCGGCGGGCCTGTTCATCGCCCAGACCCTGCCGTGCCGGGGGCCGGCACCCTGCTGATGCCGGCGCTGGACGAGGCTCTTCTGGCCCGGGGCAGCAGGGAGCACTTCAATCGGCAGCACCTGGCCGTCCGCCATCTGGAAACGGCCGAGCTGGGTGGCTGGCAGGGCGTCTGGGAAGAGATGAAGGCTGCCCGGGTCAGCCTCAAGCAGCAGCACATGCTGGCGCTTGGAGTCGCGCTGCGGCGGGTGCCGCGCCAGTGACTCGAAAAGGCTTTCATCTCGACCAATGCACGGTCTCGCCGCTTCGCTTGAGGGAGTAGACTGAGACCCCCTGGCTGCTCCTTCCCGTTCAAATAACTTCCCTACATCATCCTGATCTTCCTGCTGCTTGGCCTGCAGCTGCCGGACATCGTCAAGGCCTCGCTCGGGGAGAGTGGGCCGCTCTGGGCGAGCGTCGGGCAGCTGGCGCTCTACGTGGGCCAGGTGTACCTGGCGCCGATCCTGCTGCGCTTTGTCTGGACCTATCTCTACTGGCTGGTATCCGGTGCGCTGCTCCGCTGGCGCGACCTGCTGATCTTCATCGCCGCCGGGGTGATCCTGCTATCCCTGCCGGTCGCTACGCTTGGCCTGCCACAGTTGCTTCGCGGCCTGCCGGCGGACAACCAGGAGGCGTGCGAACAAGAGTTGCGGCGGCACCGGGCAAAGACCGTCGAGGCGGCGATCCGCGCCCTGGAGGCGCAGAGCGACGACCCCGGCCTGAGCCCCGAGGGCATGGCCCTGGCGGCCGAGGTCAAGGCCAAGATCATGGCCGAGTACCGCCAGCAGCTGGAGCGCGACGATTCCGGGGAGGCGCGCACGCGCCTGCGCCAGATGGATGCGCTGGAGCAGCGTCTGGAACTGTACCGCCTGCGTTATCGCAATCAGGTCGACGACGATCTGCTCGGCGAGATCCTGCGCGAGCTGGACATCAGCGAGGCGCGGCTGAGGGGAGGGGCGGAGCGCCGGGTGCGCTCCGCCTGGAGGGTTCAGCCCGCGCGGGCGAAGTCGCGGATGCGCTCGGCGGCTTCCACGCATTCGGCCAGGGGCGCGACCAGGGCCATGCGCACGCGGTCGGCGCCGGGGTTGAGGCCGTCCACGCTGCGCGACAGGTAGGCGCCCGGCACCACGGTCACGTGTTCGCGGGCGAACAAGTCGCGGGTGAAGATCTGGTCGTCCACCGGGGTGCGTGGCCACAGGTAGAAGCTGCCGTCCGGGCGCTTGACGTCGAGTACCGGCTGCAGGATGTCCAGCACGGCGTCGAACTTCTCCCGGTACAGCACGCGATTGGCGCGGACGTGGGCCTCGTCGTTCCAGGCGGCGATACTGGCCAGCTGGGTGGGCACCGACATGGCACAGCCGTGGTAGGTGCGGTAGAGCAGGAAGCTCTTGAGGATCTCGGCGTCGCCGGCGACGAAGCCCGAGCGCAGGCCCGGCAGGTTGGAGCGCTTGGACAGGCTGTGGAACACCACGCAGCGCGCAAAGTCGCTGCGGCCCAGTTCGGCGCAGGCGGTCAACAGGCCGGGCGGCGGGTTCTGCTCGTCGAAGTACAGCTCGCTGTAGCACTCGTCGGCGGCGATGATGAAGTCGTGCTCGTCGGCCAGGGCGATCAGCTTCTTCAGGATCTCCAGCGGCACCAGGGCGCCAGTGGGGTTGCCCGGCGAGCAGAGGAACAGCAGCTGGCAGCGCTGCCAGACCTCCGCCGGCACTGCGTCGAAGTCAGGGTTGAAGCCGTTCTCCGGAAGGCACGGCAGGTAGTGCGGGGTGGCGCCGGCGAGCAGGGCCGCGCCTTCGTAGATCTGGTAGAAGGGGTTGGGGCTGACCACCAGGCCGTTGCTCTCGCGGTTCACCACTGTCTGGGTGAAGGCGAACAGCGCCTCGCGGGTGCCGTTGACCGGCAGCACATGGCGCGCCGGGTCCAGCCAGCCGGCCGGCACCCGGAAGCGCCGCTCGCACCACTGGGCAATGGCTTCGCGCAGTGCCGGCAGGCCGAGGGTGGTGGGATAGACCGCGAGCTGCTCGAGGTTGGCGGTCAGGGCTTCGGCGACGAAGCTGGGCGAGCGGTGCTTGGGTTCGCCGATGGACAGGGCGATGGGCTTCTTGTCTGCCGGCGGCTGCACGCCGGCGAGCAGCGCGCGGAGCTTCTCGAAGGGATAGGGTTGCAGCAGGTTCAAGGCGTCGTTCATGGGGCTTTCCTGGTGGCCGCAGGCGGCGGCCGCCTGGTCGGGGTGGGCCGCCGTCTGCTTCAAGGTTCAGATGCTGATCCGGCTCGGCTGGATGTGGCTGTCGCCGTCCGCCAGCTGTTCGACGATCGCCAGCTGCAGGCGGGCGCAGAGTTCCGGATCGGACAGCGGCTGGTTGCGCGCGTCGGTGACGAAGAACACGTCCTCGACCCGCTCGCCGAGGGTGGCGATCTTGGCGTTCTGCAGCGACAGGTCGAAGTCGAGGAAGATCTTGCCGATCCGCGCCAGCAGCCCAGGGCGGTCCGGCGTGATGATCTCGAGGATGGTCACCGGGCGCAGGGCGTCGTTGTGGATAATGACCTGCGGTGCGAAAGCAAAGTGCTTGAGCTGGCGCGGCACGCGGCGCTGGATGATGGTTGGGTAGTCGGCCGGATTGCGCAGGGCCTCCACCAGCCCCTGGCGAATCTCCTGGATGCGCGCCGGATTGTCGCCGATCGAGCCGCCATCGGCGTCGAGCACTATGTAGGTGTCGAGGGTGAACTGGCTGGTCGAGGTGATGATACGGGCGTCGTGGATGCTCAGGTTGAGCTGGTCCATGGCGGCCACGGTCACGGCAAAGAAGTCGTGCTGGTCCGGCGCGTAGATGAAGATCTGGGTGGCGCCCTCGAACTCACGCTGCGTGGTTTCCTTGATCAGTACCAGCGGCCCTCCGCTGCCGGGGTGCTGGAGGATCGCCTCGGTGTGCCAGGCAATGTCGTTGGAGGTGTGGCGCAGGAAGTAGTCGTCGCCCAGCTGCGCCCAGAGGTGTTCGGCGTCGTCGGGGTCGGTGCCGCTGCGGACCAGGATGTCCAGCGCGGCGTTCTGCGTCTGACGGATCTGCTCCTCGCGGCCGACCGGGTGCTCCAGGCCGCGGCGCAGGGCGTGCTTGGTCTCGGTGTAGAGCTGGCGCAGCAGGCTGGCCCGCCAGGAGTTCCAGAGGGTCGGGTTGGTGGCGTTGATGTCCGCCACGGTAAGCACGTAGAGGTAGTCCAGGTAGGTCTGGTCGCGGACCAACTGGGCGAAGTCGAAGATCACCTGCGGGTCGGAAAGGTCCTTGCGCTGGGCGGTCGTGGACATCAGCAGGTGGTTGCGCACCAGCCAGACCACCAACTGGGTGTCCCAGGCCGGCAGCTGGTGGCGCTGGCAGAAGGCCTGGGCGTCGGCGGCGCCGAGGTCCGAGTGGTCGCCGCCGCGGCCCTTGCCGATGTCGTGGTAGAGCCCGGCCAGGTAGATCAGTTCGGGCTTGGGCAGCTTCTCGATCACCTTGCCGGCCAGCGGGTATTTTTCCGCCAGCTCGGGCCAGAAGAGTTTGCGCAGGTGCTTGATCAGGTTCAGGGTGTGGGCATCGACCGTATAGATGTGGAACAGGTCGTGCTGCATCTGGCCGACGATGCGGCCGAACTCCGGCAGGTAGCGCCCGAGGATGCCGTAGCGGTTCATCCGCCGCAGGTTGCGGTGGATGCCCTGGCGGCTCCTGAACAGTTCGATGAACAGACTGGTGTTGTGGGGATCGCGGCGGAAGGCGTCGTCGATCAGGTAGCGGTGGTCGCGCAGCAGGCGGATGGTGTCGGCGCGCACACCCCGGATTTCCGGGTGCCGGGCCAGCAGCACGAAGATCTCCAGGAGGGCGGAGGGGGTCTTCTGGAAGACCTTCCCGTGAGTGGCCTCCAAATAGCCGTCACGCACCTGGAAGCGCTCGTTCAGCGGCTCGACCTGTCCAGCGGTGTCGCCGGGTAGGATGACTTCCTCGAAATGCTGGAAGACCAGCTCGGTCAGCTCGGCGATGCCCATCACCACCCGGTAGTACTTCTGCATGAAGCGCTCGACCGCCAGCTTGGCGTCGCTGTCCTCGTAGCCGAGCAGGCCGGCGATCTGCCGCTGGTGGTCGAACAGCAGGCGGTCCTCGGCGCGTCCGGCGAGCATGTGCAGGGCGTAGCGCACCTTCCAGAGGAACTCCTGGGAGGCGGCGAGCAGGGTGTATTCGCTTTCCAGCAGGAAGCCCTGGCCGACCATGGCATGCAGGTTAATGGTGCCGAACTGGCGGCGGGCGATCCAGAGGATGGTCTGGATGTCGCGCAGGCCGCCGGGTGAGCCCTTGACGTTGGGCTCAAGGTTGTATTCGGTGTCGTTGTAGCGGGCATGGCGGGCTTTCTGTTCGTCGCGCTTGGCGAGGAAGAAGGCCCGGCTCGGCCACATCCGCTGCGTGCTGGTGACTTCCTGCATGCGCTGGCGCAGGTGCTCTGGGCCGGCGATGGTGCGGCTTTCCATCAGGTTGCTGATCACCGTCAGGTCGGCCTGCGCCTCCTCGGCGCATTCGGCCTGCGAGCGCACGCTCTGCCCAACCTCCAGGCCGATGTCCCAGAGCAGGGTGAGAAAACCCTCGATCGGCTCGCGGAAGACCTCATGATCATCGCCGTCCAGCAGGACCAGCAGGTCGATGTCCGAGTAGGGGTGCAGCTCGCCGCGACCGTAGCCGCCGACGGCGATCAGGGCGATGTCGGCGTCCTCGCTCCAGTCGAAGCGGTTCCAGGCCAGGGTGAGGATCTGATCGACGAACCAGGCGCGATCCTCGATCAGGCGGCGGATGTCGCGGCCCTCCCGGAAGCGTGCGTCGAGCGCCTCCCGGGCATGTCGGAGCGCCTTCTTGAAGGCAGCGATGGGGCTGGACTTCAGGGCCAGTTCCGCCTGGAACTGGCCGGGGTCGAACAAATCGGGATCCACCTGCGGCATGGTGTCACCTTTCTGCTGCTGTCAAGAGCGCGATATTCATGGGCAAATGTGGATCAATGCGGGGTGCGTGCGATGCTATCGTCACGGCGCAGGGTGAGGATCTCGTAGCCGTCGGCGGTGACCAGCACGGTGTGCTCCCACTGGGCGGACAGCTTGCGGTCCTTGGTGATGGCGGTCCAGCCGTCGCCGAGCAGGCGGGTTTCCGCGCGGCCCTGGTTGATCATTGGCTCGATGGTGAAGGTCATGCCTTCCTTGAGTTCCAGGCCGGTCCCGGCGCGGCCGTAGTGGAGTACCTGGGGCTCCTCGTGGAACACTGCGCCGATGCCGTGTCCGCAGTATTCGCGGACCACCGAGAAGCCGTTCTTCTCGGCGTGCTTCTGAATCGCCTCGCCGATGTCTCCCAGGTGTGCGCCCGGGCGCACCAGTTCGATGCCCTTGTACAGGCACTCCTGGGTCACCTGGCACAGGCGCTTCGCCCACTCGGGGGTCTTGCCGACCTGGAACATCATGCTGGTATCGCCGTGGTAGCCGTCCTTGATTACCGTGATGTCGAGATTGACGATGTCGCCATCCTTCAGTGGCTTGTCGTTGGGAATGCCGTGGCAGACCACATGGTTGACCGAGGTGCAGATCGACTTGGGAAAGCCCTTGTAGTTGAGCGGCGCGGGAATGGCGTGCTGCACGTCAACAATATAGTCGTGACAGAGGCGGTCCAGTTCCTCGGTGGTGACGCCGGGCCTGACGTGTTCGCCGATCATTTCCAGCACCTCGGCGGCCAGGCGGCCGGCCACGCGCATTTTTTCGATTTCCTCGGGCGTCTTGATGGTGACGGTCATGCAGACTCTCTCTCGGCGCCTGGGGCGCAAGGCATTCATTTGGATGGGGGCGATGATAAACCAAATCACCCGGGCGCCGCGCGGCGGGAGCATGGCGAGCAGGGTTGGCCGTCTGCCATCCGGTAGCCTGCGCCCGGCTTTTGTGCTATAAAACGCGCCGCTCGGCGGACCTCTGTTCGCGAGCTAACCCCACACACGTATCGGCACGGTATCCTGGGTGCCCGCAAGGGTTGGATATCGGGATGCGTGGAGGCCTAACCCGATTCGATCGAGGAATTTGAGATGTCCCAAGTCAATATGCGCGACATGCTGAAGGCTGGCTGCCACTTCGGCCACCAGACCCGTTACTGGAATCCGAAGATGAGCAAGTATATCTTCGGCGCGCGCAACAAGATTCACATCATCAACCTGGAAAAGACTCTGCCGATGTTCAACGAAGCCCTGAGCTTCGTCGAGAAGCTGGCATCGGGCAAGAACAAGATCCTGTTCGTCGGCACCAAGCGCTCTGCCGGCAAGCTGGTCCGTGAAGAGGCGGCCCGTTGCGGCATGCCCTACGTCGACCACCGCTGGCTGGGCGGCATGCTGACCAACTACAAGACCATTCGCGCCTCCATCAAGCGCCTGCGCGAACTGGAAATCCAGTCCCAGGACGGCACCTTCGTCAAGCTGACCAAGAAAGAGGCGCTGATGCGCTCTCGCGATCTGGAGAAGCTGGAGCGCAGTCTGGGCGGTATCAAAGACATGGGCGGTCTGCCGGACGCAATGTTCGTGATTGACGTCGACCACGAGCGCATCGCCATCACCGAAGCCAACAAGCTGGGCATCCCGGTCATCGGCGTGGTCGATACCAACAGCAGCCCCGAGGGTGTCGACTACATCATTCCGGGTAACGATGACGCCATCCGCGCCGTGCAACTGTACCTGGTCGCCGTGGCCGATGCCGTGCTGAGCGCCCGTCAGAACGCCAGCACCGGTGATGAGTTCGTCGAGGAAGTCGCCGCCTCCGAGGTTTCGGAAGGCTAAGCGCGGGACGCCAGGCGGTACCCGCTGCGCAAGAAGGGGGCTAGGCCCCCTTTTTGCCACCTTCATATATGAAGATCTGTAGCGCCCGATCCAGCGGGCGGAATGGTTGAAAACCTATTCAAGAGGATTGCGAACATGGCAGAGATTACTGCGGCGCTGGTCAAGGAACTGCGCGAACGTACCGGCCAGGGCATGATGGATTGCAAGAAGGCTCTGACTGCCGCCGGTGGTGACATCGAGAAGGCGATCGACGACATGCGCGCCGCCGGCGCGATCAAGGCGGCCAAGAAGGCTGGCAACATCGCGGCTGAGGGCTCCATCGCGATCAAGGTATCCGACGACAGCAAGGCGGCCGTGATCGTCGAAGTCAATTCCCAGACCGACTTCCTGGCCTTGCAGGACGACTTCAAGGCCTTCGTCGCCGAGAGCCTAGAGAAGGCCTTTGCCGACAAGCTGACCGAAGCCGCTCCGCTGATCGCGGCCCAGGAGCCGGCTCGTGAGGCCCTGGTAGCCAAGTGTGGCGAAAACGTCAATATCCGCCGTCTGACCCGTGTCGAGGGCGACGTAGTGGGGGCCTACCTGCACGGCCACCGCATCGGCGTTCTGGTCACTCTGAAGGGCGGCAACGCCGAGCTGGCCAAGGAAATCGCCATGCACGTGGCGGCCAGCAACCCGCAATTCTTGAGTCCATCCCAAGTTTCCGAGGAAGCGATCGCCAAGGAAAAGGAAATCTTCCTGGCGCTGAATGCCGACAAGATCGCCGGCAAGCCGGAAAACATTGTCGAAAACATGGTCAAGGGCCGCATCAACAAGTTCCTTGCCGAAGCCAGCCTGGTCGAGCAGCCGTTCATCAAGGATCCGGAAGTCAAGGTAGGTGATCTGGCCAAGAAGGCCGGTGCCGAAATCGTCTCCTTCGTCCGCTACGAAGTGGGTGAGGGCATCGAGAGGGCGGAAGTCGACTTCGCTGCCGAAGTGGCTGCCCAGCTCGCTGCCAGCAAACAATAAGACGGCTTCGAGATTCCGTCGTCCCGACAAGAGGCTGCCCGCTCACGCGTGTGGCCTCTTTGGCGACTGGCAGCCCGCGGTTCGCTGGCCCGGCGCCGGACGTCCGGTTTCGGACCTGGGCGTGGCGATGCGGCATTTCCGGCCGCTACGCCGGAAATGCCGCTACAACCAATTTGCAGGCAGCTGGGTGCGCAACCGCTTCGCCGGGTTGCCTCCCAGCCGCCGGCCCGCGCTGTTCCCGGCGCTGAGCAACGGCAGGCACGGGTGCCTGTTTCGACTGATATGGATAGAGTCGCAGGAGAGATACGCAATGGCCCAGCAGGTGAGTGGTCGTCAACCTCGCTATAAACGCATTCTGCTCAAGCTCAGCGGCGAAGCTTTGATGGGCTCCGAGGAGTTCGGCATCGATCCCAAGGTGCTGGACCGCATGGCGTTGGAGGTCGGTCAGTTGGTTGGCATCGGTGTGCAGGTCGGTCTGGTGATCGGCGGTGGCAACCTGTTCCGTGGTGCCGCGCTGTCCGCCGCCGGTATGGATCGGGTCACGGGCGATCACATGGGCATGCTGGCCACGGTAATGAATGCGCTGGCTATGCGTGACGCCCTGGAGCGCTCGAATATCCCTGCGCTGGTCATGTCAGCGATCTCCATGGTTGGCGTGACCGACCATTATGATCGGCGCAAAGCCGTGCGCCATCTGGGATCCGGCGAGGTAGTGATCTTCTCTGCCGGTACCGGCAACCCTTTCTTCACTACGGACTCCGCGGCCGTCCTGCGTGCCATCGAGGTCGATGCGGACCTGGTATTGAAGGCCACCAAGGTGGATGGTGTCTACACAGCCGACCCCTTCAAGGATCCCAATGCCGAGAAGTTCGAGTACCTGACCTACGACGAGGTGCTGGATCGCAAGCTGGGCGTGATGGATCTGACCGCCATTTGTCTGTGTCGCGATCACAAGATGCCGCTACGCGTCTTCAATATGAACAAGCCGGGTGCCCTGCTGAACATCGTGGTCGGCGGTGCCGAAGGAACCTTGATCGAGGAAAGCAAGCATGATCAATGAGATCAAGAAGGATGCGCAGACGCGCATGAAGAAGAGCCTGGAGTCTCTGGAGCACGCCTTCGCCAAGATTCGTACCGGCCGCGCCCATCCGAGCATCCTGGATAGCGTCATGGTTTCCTACTATGGGGCCGACACTCCGCTGCGCCAAGTTGCCAACGTGGTCGCCGAGGATGCACGTACCCTGGCATTGACTGTGTTCGACAGGAGCATGATCCAGGCGGTGGAGAAGGCCATCATGACCTCCGATCTGGGTCTCAACCCAGCGACCGCCGGCACCACCATCCGCGTGCCGATGCCGGCGCTGACCGAAGAAACCCGCAAGGGCTATACCCGTCAGGCGCGTGCCGAGGCGGAAAACGCCCGGGTCGCGGTGCGCAACATCCGTCGCGATGCACTGGCCCAGCTCAAGGACCTGGTCAAGGAGAAGGAGATCAGCGAGGACGACGAGCGCCGCGCCGCCGACGAGGTGCAGAAGCTCACTGACAAGGCTATCGCCGAAGTCGACAAGGCGCTGGAGGCCAAGGAGGCCGACCTGATGGCCGTGTGATAGCGGTCGCTACGGGACATTTCATGGACAAGTACAAGACCGCTGCTCCTGTCGTGGTGCCGCGCCATGTGGCGATCATCATGGATGGTAACAACCGCTGGGCGAAGAGGCGCCTGCTGCCCGGCATCGCCGGGCACAAGGCGGGGGTCGATGCGGTGCGGGCGGTGATCGAGGTGTGCATCGAGGCGGGGGTCGAGGTGCTGACCCTGTTCGCCTTCTCCAGCGAGAACTGGCAGCGCCCGGCCGCTGAGGTCGGCGCCTTGATGGAGCTGTTCCTGGCGGCCCTGCGCCGCGAGGCGAGGCGGCTCAGCGAGAACGGCATCTGCCTGCGCATCATCGGCGATCGCTCGCGCTTCACTCCAGAGCTGCAGGCCGCTATGCGCGAGGCAGAACTGCAGACCGCCGGGCAAAGGGGCCTGCTCCTGCAGGTAGCTGCCAACTACGGTGGGCAGTGGGACATCGCCCAGGCCGTGCAGCGCCTGGCGCGGGAGGTGCAGGCCGGCCATCTGCGGCCGGACGACATCAGCCCCAAGCTCCTGCAGAGCTGCCTGTCGACCGGCGACCTGCCACTGCCGGACCTGTGCATCCGTACCGGGGGGGAGCGTCGCATCAGCAATTTCCTGCTCTGGCAGCTGGCCTATGCCGAGCTGTATTTCACCGATCTGTATTGGCCCGACTTCAAGCAGGATGCCATGCGCCAGGCGCTGGTCGACTTCGCGTCCCGCCAGCGCCGCTTCGGCAAGACCAGCGAGCAGGTGGAAGCAGAGGCGCGAACCTGATGCTCAAGCAACGAGTCCTCACCGCGCTGGTGCTGTTGCCCCTCGCCCTGGTCGGTTTCTTCCTGCTCGAGGGCGGGGCGTTCGCGCTGTTCATCGGTGCGGTCGTCACCCTGGGCGGCTGGGAGTGGGCGCGGCTCGCCGGCTTCGCCGGGCAGTCGGCCCGCATTGGCTTCGCGGCGGCAGTCGCGGCACTGCTCGTTCTGCTCTACTGGCTGCCGGTGCTGGCGGCTGGGGCCATGCTGCTCGGCATCCTCTGGTGGCTGCTGGCCGTGCCACTGGTCCTGAACTACCCGCAGAGCAGCCATTGCTGGGCGGGGACGGGGTGCCGGCTGGCGATCGGCCTGCTGATCCTCCTGCCGGCCTGGCAGGGGCTGCTGCTGCTCAAGCAGTGGCCGCTGGGCAATTATCTGATCCTGGCGGTGATGGTGCTGGTCTGGACCGCGGATATCGGTGCCTATTTCGTCGGCAAGGCCTTCGGCAGGCGCAAGCTGGCGCCGCAGGTCAGTCCCGGCAAGAGCTGGGAAGGGGTGGCCGGTGGCCTGCTGGTCTGCCTGCTGGTTACCGTCGCTGTCGGGCTGGTTCGTGGCTGGTCGGTGGGCGAGCAGGTGCTGGCCTTGGTGGGCGCTGCCCTGGTGGTGCTGATCTCGGTAGTCGGCGACCTGACCGAGAGCATGTTCAAGCGCCAGGCCGGTCTCAAGGACAGCAGCCATCTGCTGCCCGGGCACGGCGGCGTGCTGGACCGTATCGACAGTCTGACGGCAGCCATCCCGATGTTCGTCGTCATGCTCTGGATCGCTGGTTGGGGGGCATTTTGAGTCCGCAACAGATAACCGTGCTGGGTGCCACCGGCTCCATCGGCTTGAGTGCCCTGGACGTGATCGCCCGTCATCCCGATCGTTACCGGGCCTTCGCACTGACGGGGTTCGCCAGGCTGGACGAGCTGAAGACCCTCTGTCTGCGCTTTTGTCCCCGTTATGCTGTGGTGCCCGAGGTTGTGGCGGCGCAGCGGCTCGAGGGCGAGTTGCGCGCTGCCGGTCTGGCCACTCGGGTATTGGTCGGCAGCGAAGGCCTTTGCGAGGTAGCGGCCCACCCCGAAACGGATGCGGTGATGGCGGCGATTGTCGGCGCCGCTGGATTGCGCCCCACCCTGGCGGCGGTGGAGGCGGGCAAGAAGGTCCTGCTGGCCAACAAGGAGGCGCTGGTGATGTCCGGTACCCTGTTCATGCAGGCGGTGCGCCGCAGCGGCGCGCAGTTGCTGCCGATCGACAGCGAGCACAATGCGATCTTTCAGTGCCTGCCCTCCGGTAACGGGCAAGGCCTGGCGGCGGTGGGGGTGCGGCGTATCCTGCTGACCGCTTCCGGCGGGCCATTTCGCGAGACCCCGGCGGCCGAGCTGGCCGGGGTGACGCCCGCGCAGGCCTGTGCCCATCCCAACTGGTCGATGGGACGGAAGATCTCCGTGGACTCGGCCAGCATGATGAACAAGGGGCTGGAGCTGATCGAGGCCTGCTGGCTGTTCGATGCACGACCCGCACAGGTCGAGGTGGTGGTTCATCCACAGAGCGTGATCCATTCTCTGGTCGATTATGTCGACGGTTCAGTGCTGGCGCAGCTGGGCAATCCGGATATGCGCACACCGATTGCCCATGCCTTGGCCTGGCCCGAACGCATCGACTCCGGAGTCGTCCCTCTGGATCTGTTCGCTATCGCCCGTCTGGACTTCCAGGCTCCCGACGAGTCGCGCTTTCCCTGTCTGCGTCTGGCTCGCCAGGTGGCCGAGGCCGGCGGCAGCGCGCCGGCCATGCTCAATGCAGCCAACGAGGTGGCCGTGGCGGCCTTTCTCGGCGGGCGTGTCCGCTTCCCGGAAATCGCGAGTATCATCGAGGAAGTTCTGCAGGGTGAGCCGGTTGTCACTCTCGATGACCTCGAGACGGTGCTGCTCGTCGATGGCCAGGCCCGTGCAAGGGCCGAGTGCTGGCTGCGGCGCTACGATCGCTGAGCCAGGCCGGCGGCTGACATGTCTGGTCGAGCAGGCATCTTTCCGTTGTGCCATGCCGGGGCTCGTCGGTCAGCAACATAAGGAGGCGTATCCTTGCTGGACAGGATGCGCGGGCGCGCGACGAAGGGGCGAGCACAGCCCTTTCGGCAGGGCAGGTGAGGCGAGTTCGCCAGCCTGCCCGGGCGTCCACACCGCGACTTGAGTTCGGCGGCTCGATCGTCGACCCGGAGAACTTTCGATGAATACTCTGTACATGATTGTTGGCACCCTGATAGCGCTCGGGGTGCTGGTCACTTTCCACGAATTCGGCCACTTTTGGGTCGCCCGTCGTTGCGGAGTCAAGGTGCTTCGCTTTTCCATCGGTTTCGGTACGCCTTTGCTACGTTGGCGCGATCGGCAGGGAACCGAATTCGTGATCGCCGCGGTTCCGCTGGGTGGCTATGTCAAGATGCTCGACGAACGGGAGGGCGAGGTGCCCCCGGGACTGCTCGACCAGACATTCAATCGCCAGGGTGTCGGCCGGCGCATCGCCATCGTCGCGGCAGGCCCCATCGCCAACTTTCTCTTGGCCCTGCTGTTCTTCTGGGGGCTTGCCATGCTTGGCAGCCAGCAGCTACGACCGGTGGTCGGAGCGGTGGGCGCGGGCAGTCTGGCAGCGGCTGCGGGGCTGCAGGCCGGAGAGGAGATCCTCGCAGTGGATGGCGAGGAGACGCCTGGCTGGGCGGCAGTCAACCTGCAAATGGTGCGCCGCCTAGGCGAGAGCGGAACCCTCGAGATCACCGTGCGCGAGCCGGGCTCCAGCGTGAATGCTCAGCGCCGGTTGATTCTCAAGGACTGGCTGAAGGGCGTAGAGGAACCTGATCCAATCGCCAGTCTCGGGATTCGCCCATGGCGTCCCGCCTTGGCGCCGGTATTGGCGCAACTGGATCCGAAGGGGCCGGCGCAGGCGGCTGGCCTGCAAGGCGGCGACCGTCTGCTGGCACTCGACGGGCAGGCGCTGGACGATTGGCAGCAGGTGGTCGATCGGGTGCGCGCCCGCCCAGGCGCGCGGGTCATCTTCCTGGTCGAGCGGGAGGGGCAGCGGATCGAGCTGCCGGTCAAGCTGGCGGTGCGTGGCGAGGGCGAGGCGCGCAGCGGCTATCTCGGGGCCGGCGTGGAGGCTGTTGAATGGCCGCCGGAAATGGTTCGGGAAGTGCGCTATGGTCCGCTGGATGCGGTCGGTGAAGCCCTGCGGCGCACCTGGAGCATGAGTGTCCTGACCCTTGATTCCCTGAGGAAAATGCTCTTCGGCGAGCTCTCGGTAAAAAACTTGAGCGGGCCGATAACCATTGCTAAAGTGGCGGGCGCTTCAGCCCAGTCAGGGGTGGGAGACTTCCTGAATTTCCTCGCCTATCTGAGCATAAGCTTGGGGGTGCTCAATTTGCTGCCGATTCCAGTGCTCGATGGCGGGCATCTGCTTTTCTATTTCGTCGAGTGGGTCCGTGGGCGCCCCTTATCGGAACGGGTCCAGGCTTGGGGAATGCAGATTGGGATCAGTCTTGTCGTTGGGGTCATGCTGCTGGCTCTGGTCAATGACCTGAGTCGATTGTGACGCGTTGCCGGGTTTCGAAACTGCCGCGTTTCGTTTCGCGGCAGTTTCTTTATTGTTAGTTGAAAAAGAAAGGACTTCATGAAACGCCTGCTGCTGCCTGCGGTCCTCGCCGCTCTGATGACCGCCGAGGTTCACGCCGAGTCCTTCACCATCACCGATATCCGTGTCAATGGTTTGCAGAGGGTCTCCGCCGGTAGCGTGTTCAGTGTCCTGCCGCTCAGCGTTGGCGATCAGGTAGACGATCGGCGTCTCGTGGAGGGTACGCGGGCCCTCTTCAAGACCGGGTTCTTTCAGGACATACAGCTTGGTCGTGATGGCAACATCCTGGTAATCACTGTAGTCGAGCGGCCTTCGATTTCCAGTATCGAGCTGGAGGGCAACAAGGCCATCAAGTCGGAAGATCTGCTGAACGGCCTGAAACAGTCCGGTCTGGCCGAGGGCGAGATCTTCCAGCGAGCCACCCTGGAGGGGGTGCGCAACGAGTTGCAGCGTCAGTACGTCGCCCAGGGCCGTTATTCGGCCTCGATCGAGGCCGAGGTCGTGCCGCAGCCGCGCAACCGGGTGGCACTGAAGATCAAGATCAACGAGGGTTCGGTCGCCGCCATCCAGCACATCAACGTGGTGGGCAACACCGTCTTTTCGGACGATACGCTGCTCAACCTGTTCGAGCTGAAGACCACCAACCTGCTGTCCTTCTTCCGCAACGACGACAAGTATGCCCGCGAGAAGCTGGCCGGTGACCTGGAGCGTCTGCGCTCCTACTACCTGGACCGCGGCTACATCAACATGGATATCGCTTCCACCCAGGTATCCATCACGCCGGACAAGCGGCATGTCTACATTACTGTCAATATCGACGAGGGCGAGAAGTACAGCATCCGCGAGGTCAAGCTCACCGGCGACCTGAAGGTTCCCGAAGAGGAAATCGAGTCCCTGCTGCTGGTCAAGGAAGGCCAGGTGTTTTCCCGCAAGGTAATGACCAGCAGTTCCGAATTGATCACCCGGCGCCTGGGCAACGAGGGCTATACCTTCGCCAACGTCAATGCCGTGCCCGAACCCCATGACGAGGACAAGACGGTTTCTGTCACCTTCGTGGTCGACCCGGGCAAGCGTGCCTATGTCAACCGCATCAACTTCCGCGGCAACACCAAGACAGAGGATGAGGTACTGCGTCGCGAAATGCGCCAGATGGAGGGCGGCTGGGCCTCGACCTACCTGGTCGACCAGTCCAAGACCCGTCTCGAGCGGCTGGGCTTCTTCAAGGAGGTCAGCGTCCAGACGCCACAGGTGCCGGGCACCGACGACCAGGTCGATGTCAACTTCACAGTCGAGGAGCAGGCATCCGGTTCCGTCACCGCCAGCGTCGGTTTTGCCCAGAACGCCGGTCTGGTCCTGGGCGGCTCGATCAGCCAGAACAACTTTCTCGGCAGCGGCAACAAGGTCACCATCGGCCTGACCCGCAGCGAATACCAGACTAACTACAACTTCGGCTTCGTCGATCCTTATTGGACCGAGGATGGCATCAGCCTCGGCTACAATGTGTTCCTCCGGACCACAGACTATGACGATCTGGAGGTAGACTATTCCAGCTACTCGGTGGACAGCTTCGGCACTGGCATCAACATCGGCTATCCGATCAGCGAGACCTCGCGCTTGAGTTTCGGGCTTACCGCCCAGCAGGATACCATCGATACCGGCACCTTCACTGTCGACGAGATCTTCGAGTTCCTCGACGAGGAAGGCGACGATTATCTGAACCTCAAGGCTTCGGTGGGCTGGTCCGAATCGACCCTGAATCGTGGAGTGATGCCCAATCGTGGTGCCTCCCAGAATCTGGTGTTCGAAACCACGCTGCCCGGCAGCGACCTGTCGTTCTACAAAATCGACTACAACGCTCAGATGTTCAAGGCATTGACGGACGATTACACCCTGCGTTTCCATACCAAGCTTGGCTATGGCGACAGCTTCGGCTCCACGTCGAAGATGCCTTTCTACGAGCACTACTATGCCGGCGGTTTTTCTTCTCTCCGCGGATTCAAGGACAACACCCTGGGCGCGCGCAGTACGCCGAGCCGGGGCGAGGCGGTGACCGGCCACGAGGGTACCGAGGAGGATCCGGATCAGGATGAAGAGCCGTTCGGCGGCAATGTGCTGATGGTCGGCGGGGTCGAGATGATGTTCCCGATGCCGTTCGTCAAGGATCAGCGTTCGCTGCGCACCTCCGTCTTTTGGGATGTGGGCAACGTGTTCGATACCAACTGCAGTTCCTCGCAGAAGGAGCGCAACGACGAGAGTTGCGACATCGACTTCAGCAACATGGCCAGCTCGATAGGGCTGGGTGTGACCTGGGTCAGTGGCTTCGGACCGCTGAGCTTCAGTCTGGCCGTGCCGATCATGAAGCCTGATGATGCCGAGACCCAGATATTCCAGTTCTCAATGGGTCAGAGCTTCTAACGAGTCTGCCCTCATCACGTAAATGCTGCAAAGCGGGAGTTCATCGTGCGCAAGCTGACTCAATGGGTTTTATTAAGTGCTGCCCTTCTGGCTTCACCGGCCTTCGCGGAAATGAAAATTGCCGTGCTCAACTATCAGATGGCTCTGCTCGAATCCGATGCAGCGAAGAGATATGCTGTGGATGCGGAGAAGAAGTTCGGCCCGCAGTTGAACAAGCTGAAGACCCTGGAAAGCGACGCCAAGCGTATCCAGGATCGTCTGGTGAATGAGGGCGAGAGGCTGCAGACCGCCGAGCGCGAGCGGCTCGAGCTCGAGTTCAAGCAGAAAGCCCGCGATTTTCAGTTCCAGTCCAAGGAGCTGAACGAGGCCAAGGCGGTCGCCGACCGCGACATGCTCAAGCAACTGAAGCCGAAGCTGGACAAGGCCGTCGAGGAAGTCATCAAGAAGGGAAGCTACGATCTGGTGCTCGAGCAGGGCTCGGTGGTCGAGGTCAAGCCACAATATGAGATTACTCGCCAGGTCATCGAGCGCATGAACCAGATGCGCTGATGATGAGCATTCCCGCATTCACACTCGGCGAGTTGGCTGAGCGCCTTGGCGCCACGCTGCGCGGTGCGGCGAATAGAACCGTTCGCGGGCTTGCCGCCATTGATGAGGCTGGCCCGGAGCACTTGAGTTTCCTTGCCAACCCGAAGTACCGCAGATATCTGGGAAGCACCCGCGCCGGAGCCCTGCTGCTGACCCCGGCGGACGCCGAGTCCTATGCGGGTGATGTCTTGCTGCTGGCCAATCCCTACCTGGCCTATGCGCAGCTGTCGCACCTGTTCGATCCGAAGCCAGCAGCTCCCGCCGGGGTGCATGCCACTGCCCTGGTCGCGCCGGACGCCTGCGTTCATCCCACCGCCAGCATCGGTGCCTATGTGGTGATCGAGGCCAGGGCGCGGATCGAGGCGGGGGTCTCGATCGGCGCGCATTGCTTCGTCGGTGCCCGCAGCGTGATCGCAGAGGGCGGCTGGCTGGCCCCGCGGGTGACGCTCTATCACGACGTGCGGATCGGCAAGCGGGTGGTCATTCAGTCCGGAGCGGTGATTGGCGGCGAGGGGTTCGGTTTCGCCAACGAGAAGGGTACCTGGCGCAAGATCGCCCAGATCGGCGGGGTGACTATCGGCGACGATGTGGAAGTCGGCGCCAATACCACCATCGACCGGGGCGCGCTGGCCGATACCCTGATCGGCAACGGCGTCAAGTTGGATAACCAGATCATGATCGCGCACAACGTGCAGATCGGCGATCACACCGCCATGGCTGGCTGCTGCGGCATTTCCGGCAGCACCAAGATCGGCAGGCACTGCATGATCGCCGGCGGCGTCGGCATGGTAGGGCATATCGAGGTATGTGACGGAGTGTTCGTCACCGGGATGACCATGGTCACCCGCTCGATTCACGAGCCGGGTGCCTACTCCTCCGGCACGGCGATGCAGCCTGCCGCCGAGTGGAAGAAAAGTGTCGCCCGTATTCGCCAGCTGGATGATCTGGCGCGGCGCCTGCAACAAATGGAAAAGCGCCTGGTAGCTGTGACCTCCGATGGAGATGCTACATCAGAGGCTGACCCACTTTGATGTGCGTCCCCAACTTTACCTACAGGCTTTCCTGGAAATGATGGACATTAATGAGATTCGCGAATACCTGCCGCACCGCTATCCTTTCCTGCTGGTTGATCGGGTGGTGGACCTTGATGTTGAAGGCCAGCGCATTCGCGCCTACAAGAATGTCAGCATCAACGAGCCGTTTTTCAATGGCCATTTTCCTCAGCATCCGATCATGCCTGGTGTGCTAATCATCGAGGCGATGGCCCAGGCAGCCGGCATCCTGGGTTTCAAGATGCTGGACGTGAAGCCCGCCGATGGCACGATCTACTATTTCGTCGGCTCGGACAAGATGCGCTTCCGTCAGCCGGTGATGCCAGGCGACCAGTTGATCCTCGAGGCCAGGTTCCTCAGTGCGAAGCGCAGCATCTGGAAGTTCGAATGCCAAGCCATGGTGGATGACAAGCAGGTTTGCTCGGGCGAAATCATTTGTGCGGAACGTAAACTATGAGTTTGATCGATCCTCGCGCCATCATCGATCCGACCGCCACCCTGGCGCCCGACGTACGTATCGGTCCCTGGACCCTGATCGGGGCGAACGTGCATATTGGCGAAGGCACCGAGATCGCTCCCCATGTGATCGTCAAGGGGCCGACCTGGATCGGTCGACACAACAAGATCTTCCAGTTCTCCACCATTGGCGAAGACACCCCCGACCTGAAATACAAGGGCGAGCCGACCCGGTTGGTGATCGGTGATCACAACGTGATCCGCGAGGGGGTCACCATCCACCGCGGCACTGTCCAGGACCGTTCGGAAACCACCATTGGCGACCACAATCTGATCATGGCCTATGTTCACATCGGCCATGACTGCGTGATGGGCAGTCACTGCATCCTGATCAACAATGCCTCCCTGGCCGGCCACGTGCACGTGGGCGACTGGGCGATCCTCTCCGGCTATACCCTGATCCACCAGCATTGCCAGATTGGCGCGCACAGCTTCGTCGGCATGGGCAGTGGCGTGTCCAAGGATGTGCCGGCCTTCGTCACCGTCCTCGGCAGCCCGGCCCAGGCCCGCAGCATGAATTTCGAGGGCATGCGCCGGCGCGGCTTCACGCCCGAGGCCATGAATGCGCTGCGCCGGGCCTACAAGATCGTCTATCGCCAGGGGCTGACGGTGGAGCAGGCGCTGGTGGAGCTGGAAGAGGCGGCTGTGCAGTTCCCCGAGGTTGCCGTTTTCCGCGACTCCGTTCGCGCCTCCACCCGCGGAATCACCCGCTGAGATGGTTGTTAAAGTGCTACGCGTGGCCCTGGTAGCTGGCGAGGCGTCCGGCGACATCCTCGGCGCCAGCCTGATGCAGGCTCTGAAGGCGGTCCGTCCGGATATCGAGTTCATCGGCGTTGGAGGCCCGCGCATGCAGGCCGAAGGCCTGCGGTCGTATTTCCCCATGGAGCGCCTGGCGGTCATGGGGCTGTTCGAGGTGCTCGGCCGCCTCCCCGAGCTGCTGCTGCGCCGCCGGCGGCTGATCCGCAGCCTGATCGAAGCCCGGCCCGACGTGTACATCGGCATCGATGCGCCGGATTTCAACCTGGGGGTCGAGCTCAGGCTGCGCCGCGCCGGCATCCGCACCGTGCACTATGTCAGCCCGTCAGTGTGGGCCTGGCGGCAGAAGCGTGTGCTGAAGATTCGCAAAGCCTGCGACCTGATGCTCACCCTGTTTCCCTTCGAGGCGCAGTTCTACGAGGCGCAGGACGTGCCGGTGCGTTTCGTCGGCCATCCGTTGGCCGATCAGATTCCCCTGCAGGCCGATCGCGACGCCGCCCGCGCTGCGTTGGAGCTGACTGCGGGAGAGACCATCATTGCTTTGCTGCCAGGCAGCCGCGGCGGCGAGCTGGCCCGTCTCGGCCCGCTGTTTCTCGAGGCTGCCGAGCGTCTGCTGGCGCTGCATTCCGGGGCGTTGCGCTTTGTGGTGCCCTGCGACAGTCCCGAACGGCGCCGACAGCTCGAGGAGATGCTCAGCCACACCCGCCGCGACCTGCCGGTGATGCTGCTCGACGGCCGCTCCCACGAGGCGCTCGGCGCCTGCGACACGGTTCTCATCGCCTCCGGTACCGCAACCCTGGAGGCCCTGTTGTACAAGCGGCCGATGGTCGTGGCCTATCGCCTGGCGCCGCTGACCTACAAGGTCGCCAGGCATCTGGTAAAGACACCGTTCTTTTCCCTGCCCAATCTGCTCGCCGGTCGGGCGCTGGTGCCCGAGCTGCTGCAGGAGCGTGCGACCCCTGAGGCGCTGGCCGAGGCGTTGATGCCGCTGCTGGAGACTGGCCGGGAGCAGACCGAATGCTTCGATGCCATCCATCGCTCGCTGCGCCGGGGCGCCTCGCGCCAGGCGGCCGAATCGGTGCTCGAGCTGGCGGAGCGCGGTTGATGCAGCTGGGCCTGGACTTCGGCCGGGTCGAGGCGCTGGTCGCCGGCGTCGATGAGGTCGGCCGCGGCCCGCTCTGCGGGGCGGTGGTTACTGCCGCGGTGATTCTCGACCCGGGCCGACCGATCCTTGGGTTGAACGATTCGAAGAAGCTCTCCGAGACCCGTCGCGAGGCGCTGTTCGAGGAAATCCGCGAGAAGGCACTGGCCTGGTGCATTGCCCGCGCCGAAGTGGAAGAGATCGACCGGCTGAACATCCTCCAGGCGACCCTGCTGGCCATGCAGCGTGCCGTCGAGGGTCTCGCCGTGACGCCCCGCCTGGCGCTGATCGACGGCAACCGCTGTCCGCAGCTGGCAGTGCCCTGTGCGCCAGTGGTCAAGGGCGACGCCCAGGTGCCGGCCATCGCCGCGGCATCGATTCTCGCCAAGGTCGCCCGGGATCGGGAAATGCTCGTGCTGGATGCCCTCTATCCCGGCTACGGACTGGCCAGGCACAAGGGCTACCCCACCGCCATGCACCTGGAGGCCCTGGCCCGTCTGGGGCCGACCGCCATCCATCGGCGCTCCTTCGCGCCGGTGCGCGAACTGCTCGACGCTAGCCCCGGCATCTATGTCCTGCCCGAAGTCCTGCTTTCCTGAGCGGACGCTCGTTGCGAACAGTTGCCAGTAAGACGGTTACAATCCTGCTTCTGCCGTTTCCCTGTCAGTCAAGGTCTGCCATGTCCGTTTCCTTCGTCCACCTGCGCGTGCACACCGAATTTTCCCTGGTCGATGGCCTGGTGCGGATCAAGCCTCTGATCAAGGCGGTGGCCGGAGCGGGCATGCCGGCGGTGGCGGTCACCGACCAGAGCAACATGTGCTCGCTGGTGAAGTTCTACAAGACTGCCATGGGCGGCGGGGTCAAGCCGATCTGCGGCGCAGATCTCTGGCTGGCCAGCCCCGAGGTCGACGGCCCGCTGTCGCGCCTGACCCTGCTGGCGATGGATGCCGGGGGCTACCGCAACCTCACCGAACTGGTTTCCCGTGGCTGGACCGACGGCCAGCACAACGGTGGCCTGGTGATCATCCAGCGCGACTGGGTGAAGGAGGCCGCCGATGGGTTGATCGCGCTGTCCGGGGCGAGGGAAGGGGAGGTCGGCCTGGCCCTGCTCAACGGCCATGCCGAGGAGGCCGTGGCGCTGCTCGGCGAGTGGCTGGCGGTGTTCCCCGAGCGCTTCTACCTGGAGGTGCAGCGCACCGGCCGGGTCGGCGACGAGGAGTATTTGCATGCCGCCGTCGAACTGGCCAGCCGCTGCGGCGCCCCCCTGGTGGCCACCAACGACGTGCGCTTTCTCAGGCAGGAGGACTTCGAGGCCCACGAGACCCGCGTCTGCATCGGCGAGGGCCGCACCCTCGGCGACCCACGGCGGCCGCGCAACTACTCCGACCAGCAGTACCTGAAGACACCTGCGGAGATGTGGGAGCTGTTTTCCGACCTGCCAGAGGCGCTGGAGAACAGCGTGGAGATCGCCCGGCGCTGCAACATCGAGGTGCGCCTGGGCAAGCACTTCCTGCCCAATTTTCCGGTGCCGGAAGGCATGACTATCGACGACTACCTGCGCCAGGTGGCCTTCGAGGGGCTGGAGGAGCGCCTGGCGGTGCTCTGGCCGAAGGGAACCACGCCCGACTACGAGGAGAAGCGCCAGGTTTACGTCGACCGCCTGGAGTTCGAGCTGGGCACCATCATCCAGATGGGCTTTCCCGGCTACTTCCTGATTGTGATGGACTTTATCAAGTGGGCGAAGAACAACGGTGTGCCGGTCGGTCCCGGCCGCGGTTCCGGCGCCGGTTCTTTGGTGGCCTATGTACTGAAGATCACCGACCTTGATCCGCTGGCCTACGACCTGCTGTTCGAGCGCTTCCTCAATCCCGAGCGGGTCTCCATGCCCGACTTCGATGTCGACTTCTGCATGGACGGCCGCGACCGGGTCATCGACTATGTGGCCGAGTCCTACGGGCGCAACGCGGTGAGCCAGATCATCACCTTCGGCTCGATGGCGGCCAAGGCGGTGGTGCGCGACGTGGCGAGGGTGCAGGGCAAGTCCTACGGCCTGGCCGACCGCCTGTCGAAGATGATCCCCTTCGAGGTCGGCATGACCCTGGAGAAGGCCTACGAGCAGGAAGAGATGCTCCGCGAATTCCTCAAGAACGATGAGGAGGCCCAGGAGATCTGGGACATGGCCCTCAAGCTGGAGGGCATCACCCGCGGCACCGGCAAGCACGCCGGCGGCGTGGTGATCGCGCCGACCAAGCTCACCGATTTCGCGCCGATCGCCTGCGACGAGGACGGCGCCGGTCTGGTGACCCAGTTCGACAAGGATGACGTGGAAGCCGCTGGCCTGGTCAAGTTCGACTTTCTCGGCCTGCGCACCCTGACCATCATCAAGTGGGCGATGGAGACCATCAACCGCGAACAGGCGAAAAAGGGCCTGGATCCGGTGAATATCGACTTCATCCCGCTGGACGATCGAAGGACCTACGAACTGCTGCAGCGTGCCGAGACCACCGCGGTGTTCCAGCTCGAATCGCGTGGCATGAAGGAGCTGATCAAGAAGCTCAAGCCGGACTGTCTGGAAGACCTCATCGCCCTGGTGGCGCTGTTCCGCCCGGGCCCGCTGCAGTCGGGCATGGTGGACGACTTCATCAACCGCAAGCACGGCCGGGCGGAAATCTCCTATCCGCACCCGGACTACCAGTACGAGGGCCTCAAGCCCGTGCTGGCGCCCACCTACGGCATCATCCTCTATCAGGAGCAGGTGATGCAGATTGCCCAGGTGATGGCCGGCTATACCTTGGGTGGCGCCGACATGCTGCGTCGCGCCATGGGCAAGAAGAAGCCGGAGGAGATGGCCAAGCAGCGCGGCGGCTTTATCGAAGGCTGCGCCAGCAACGGCATCGATGGCAACCTGGCGGGCAACATCTTTGATTTGGTGGAAAAGTTCGCTGGTTACGGCTTCAACAAGTCGCATTCCGCGGCTTATGGCCTGGTCTCCTACCAGACCGCCTGGCTGAAGACCCACTACCCGGCGTCCTTCATGGCCGCGGTGCTTTCGGCGGACATGCACAATACCGACAAGGTGGTGACCCTGATCGAGGAGTGCCGCAGCATGAAGCTGCACATCGTCGCGCCGGACGTGAACAACTCCGAATTCATGTTCACTGTCGACGACGAGGGCCGCATCGTCTACGGCCTGGGCGCGATCAAGGGGGTCGGCGAGGGGCCGGTCGAGGCCGTCGTCGAGTGTCGCAGGGCGGGCGGTCCATTCACCGACCTGTTCGACTTCTGTGCGCGGGTCGATCTCAAACGGATCAACAAGCGTACCCTGGAGGCGCTGATCCGCGGTGGAGCGCTGGACCGCCTGGGGCCGTACTTCTCCGACGAAATCAAGGCCTACCAGGCGAACATCGACCGCAACCGGGCGGTCCTGCTGGCCGCCGTGGAGGAAGCCGTGCAGGCAGCCGAGCAAACCGCGCGCAGCGCCGACAGCGGCCACCTGGACCTGTTTGGCGGGCTTTTCGCCGAGCCCGAGGCGGATGTCTATGCCAACCATCGCAACGCCCGCGAGCTATCACTCAAGGAGCGCCTGAAGGGTGAAAAGGACACCCTCGGCCTGTACCTGACCGGCCACCCGATCGACGAGTACGAGGGGGAAGTCCGCCGCTTCGCCCGCCAGCGCATCGTCGAACTGCGTCCAGCGCGGGATACCCAGACCGTCGCCGGGCTGATCGTCAACTTGCGGGTGATGAAGAACAAGAAGGGCGACAAGATGGGCTTCATCACCCTCGATGACCGGTCTGCGCGGATCGAGGCCTCGCTGTTCGCCGATGCCTTCGCCAGCGCCCAGGCGCTTTTGCAAACCGATGCCCTGGTGGTGGTGGAGGGCGAGGTCAGCAACGATGACTTTTCCGGCGGCCTGCGCCTGCGCGCCAAGCGGGTGATGAGCCTGGAGGAGGCGCGCACCGGACTGGCCGAGAGCCTGCGCCTGCAGGTCGCCAGCGAGGCGCTGGTGGGCGACCGCCTGCGCTGGCTGGCGGAGCTCTGCAGTCGTCATCGTGGTGCCTGTCCGATCACTCTGGACTACATCGGGCACGATGCGCGGGCCCTGCTGCAGTTCGGTGAGGCGTGGCGGATCGATCCGGCGGATAGCCTGATCCAGGCGCTGCGTGACCAGTTCGGCAAGGACAACGTCTTCCTGCACTACCGCTGAGACGAATGCCGGTGGAATTATCGTGCGCGAGGGTCGCTCCGGACTGCTCCGATTCTCGACGCCAGGTGCCCGATTCCGTAAGGTTAGGGCGCCAAACGGAACAGCAAACGGCGGCTTGGCCGTCGACTCAAGACGGAAACTTATGAACCCGAACTTTCTGGATTTCGAACAGCCGATTGCCGACCTGCAAGCCAAGATCGAAGAGCTGCGTCTGGTTGGCGATGACAATGCACTGAACATCAGCGACGAAATTTCCCGCCTCCAGGACAAGAGCCATGCGCTCACCGCGAGCATCTTCGGCAACCTGACCAGTTGGCAGATCGCCCAGCTGGCGCGGCATCCGCGGCGTCCCTACACCCTCGACTACCTCGAGCACATCTTCACCGAATTCGAAGAGCTGCATGGCGATCGCCACTTCACCGACGACGCCGCCATCGTAGGCGGTGTGGCGCGTCTGGACGGCGAGCCGGTAATGGTCATCGGCCATCAGAAGGGGCGTGACGTGCGCGAGAAGGTCCGCCGCAACTTCGGCATGCCGCGCCCCGAGGGTTACCGCAAGGCCTGTCGCCTGATGGAGATGGCCGAGCGCTTCAAGCTGCCGATCCTGACCTTCATCGACACCCCCGGCGCCTATCCCGGAATTGACGCAGAGGAGCGCAACCAGAGCGAGGCCATCGCCTGGAACTTGCGGGTAATGGCACGTCTGAAGACACCGATCATCGCCACGGTGATCGGCGAGGGCGGCTCCGGCGGTGCGCTGGCGATCGGTGTCTGCGACCGTCTGAACATGCTGCAGTATTCGACCTACGCGGTGATTTCCCCGGAAGGCTGCGCCTCGATCCTCTGGCGCACCGCCGAGAAGGCCGCCGATGCCGCCGAGGCGATGGGCATTACCGCCGCGCGCCTGAAGGATCTCGGCATTGTCGACGAAGTGATCGGCGAACCCCTGGGCGGCGCCCACCGTGATCCGGCCGCCACCGCCGGCGGCATCCGCCAGCAGCTGCAGGCCCAGCTGGAGGAGCTGCGCAGCCTGGATAGCGACACGCTGCTCGAGCAGCGCTACGACCGCCTGATGAGCTACGGCAGGATCTGATGGGCGACGACCGGCAGCACTCCGGCGGGGTTGGGCGGATGCGCCTGGCTCGTTCGGGATCTGCCGGTCGGTCTGTGTGCTGCGCAGGGGCTTCGGGCCCGCTGCGCTGATGCTTCCGCGATTTATCCAGCATGACTTTGGAGTCCCGCCTGTTCACCGTCCTGGCCCCCTGGTGCGACGCGCCGGGATGGTGCCTGGCCTTTTCCGGCGGGCTGGATTCCACCGTCCTACTGCATCTGCTGGTACGTCTCGGCCGGCGGCGGCGCCTGCCGCCGCTGTCTGTCCTCCACGTCCATCACGGCCTGCAGAGCGTGGCCGACGACTGGCCGGAACACTGCCGGCAGGTCTGCGCGCGGCTGGGGGTTCCCCTGCAGGTTCGCCGGGTTCGCGTCGAGGCCGGCGCCAGCCTCGAGCATGCCGCCCGCGAGGCGCGCTACCGGGCCTTCGCCGAAATGCTCGGGGAGGGCGAGCTGTTGCTGACCGCCCAGCATCGCGACGACCAGGCGGAAACCCTGCTGTTTCGCCTGCTGCGTGGGGCCGGGGTGCGCGGTCTGGCGGCCATGCCGGACATGCGTTCGCTCGGTCGCGGTCGGCTGCTGCGGCCCCTGTTGGAGGTTTCCCGCGCCGAGCTGGAGCGCTATGCTGTCGCCCAGGGGCTGCAGTGGGTCGAGGATCCCTCCAACCGCGATCAGCACTTTTCCCGCAATTTCCTGCGTCACCGGCTACTGCCGCTGCTCGCTGAGCGCTGGCCGCAGGCCGTGCGAAACATGGCCCGCAGCGCCGCGCACATGGCCGAGGCCCAGGAGCTGCTGGACGATCTGGCGCAGCTGGATCTGGCCGCCGCTGGAAATGAGGGGGCCTTTTTCTGGCTCGGGCTGCCGTCGCTGGCCCTGGCGCCGCTGCGCGGACTGTCCCCGGCGCGCCAGCGCAATGCCCTGCGCCATTGGCTGGAGCCCTTCACGCCCCTGCCGGATACCGACCACTGGGCCGGCTGGGAGGCGCTGCGTGATGCGGCGGTGGATGCGGCGCCAGTCTGGCGGCTGGCCGGAGGCGAGCTGCGCCGGGCTTCGGGACGGATCTGGTGGCTTGCCGGCGACTGGCTGCGCCCGCCTGTCGGGCCGTTGTCCTGGAGCCGGCCGGCAGAGCCCCTGGCGCTGCCGGGCAACGGCTGCTTGCAACTGCAGGGTCAGGGGCCGAGCGCTCTCCTCGAGGTGCGCTACCGACAGGGCGGCGAGGTGCTGGCAGTGCCGGGGCGCGGCCATCGCGACCTGAAGCGCCTGCTCAACGAGTGTGGCCTGCCGACCTTCGTCCGCGGCCGCCTGCCACTGCTCTACCACGGCGCCGAGCTGCTTGCCGTGGCCGCTCTGCCCGGCCTCGACGGGCCGGCCGATGGAGCTTGGAGGCTGGTCTGGAGGCCGCCGGAAAATGTCGAGGTTTGAGCTGAAAACCCCTTTCCGGTAGACTACGCTCCCGTCTTACATCGTTATTGCGGACTCTAGTCAGGGAACCCGCAGTGCTTTGCTGTTGTCGCACAGTGCGCAATCGCTCCTTCGCTTTCCCGGCGGCGCCGGCCGCTTAAACGCAGACTTCTAGGGTTATTCATGACGCGCTACATCTTCGTCACGGGCGGTGTTGTTTCTTCATTGGGGAAAGGCATCGCATCGGCATCCTTGGCGGCTATCCTGGAGGCGCGGGGGCTGAAGGTCACCTTGCTCAAACTGGATCCCTATATCAACGTCGATCCGGGCACCATGAGCCCCTTCCAGCACGGTGAAGTGTTCGTCACCCACGACGGGGCCGAGACCGACCTCGATCTGGGCCACTACGAGCGTTTCGTGCGCACCACCATGACTCGCAACAACAACTTCACCACCGGTCGCGTCTACGAGGACGTGCTGCGCAAGGAGCGACGCGGCGACTATCTGGGCGCAACCATCCAGGTCATCCCGCACATCACCGACGAGATCAAGCGGCGCATCATCAAGGGCGCCGGCGATGCCGACGTGGCGATGGTGGAGATCGGCGGCACCGTCGGCGACATCGAGTCCCAGCCGTTCCTCGAGGCGATCCGCCAGCTGCGCCTGGAAGTTGGCGCCAAGCGCGCGATGCTGATCCACCTGACCCTGGTGCCTTACATCGCCACCGCCGGCGAGACCAAGACCAAGCCGACCCAGCACTCGGTGAAGGAGCTGCGCTCCATCGGCCTGCAGCCAGACGTACTGATCTGCCGCTCCGATCACCCGATCGACATCTCCTCGCGGCGCAAGATCGCCCTCTTCACCAACGTGGAGGAGCGCGCGGTGATCGCCCTGGAAGACGTCGACACCATCTACAAGATTCCTTCGGTGCTGCATGCCCAGGGCCTCGACGACATTGTCGTCGAGCGCTTTGGTCTGGAATGCAAAAGCGCCGACCTCGCCGAATGGGAACGCGTGGTCGATGCCAAGCTGCATCCGGAGAAGGAGGTCACTATCGCCATGGTCGGCAAGTACATGGAACTGCTGGACGCCTACAAGTCGCTGATCGAGGCCATGGGGCACGCCGGCATCCAGAATCGCACCCGCGTCAACCTGCGCTACATCGACTCGGAAGACATCGAGAACCAGGGCACCGCGCTGCTGCAAGGCGCCGATGCCATCCTGGTGCCGGGCGGCTTCGGCCTGCGCGGCGTGGAGGGCAAGATCGCCGCGGTCAAGTATGCCCGCGAGAACAGGATCCCCTACCTGGGCATCTGCCTCGGCATGCAGGTGGCAGTGATCGAATATGCCCGTAATGTGCTAGGCTGGGCTGATGCCAATTCCACCGAATTCGACAAGTCTACCGGCCATCCGGTGGTCGGCCTGATCACTGAATGGCAGAGCGCCACTGGTGCCACCGAGACCCGCAGCGAGTCCTCCGACCTGGGCGGCACCATGCGCCTTGGCGCCCAGGATTGCCAGCTGGAGGGCGGCTCCCAGGTGCGCCAGTGCTACGGCAAAGAGGTGATTGTCGAGCGTCACCGCCACCGCTACGAAGTCAACAATAACCTGCTGCCGCAACTGACCGGGGCTGGCCTCAAGGTCACCGGCCGCTCTGGCGATGGGGCGCTGGTGGAGGTGATCGAGGTGGCCGACCATCCTTGGTTCGTCGCCTGCCAATTCCACCCGGAATTCACCTCCACCCCGCGCGACGGCCATCCGCTGTTCAGCGGTTTCGTCAACGCCGCGCTTGCGCAGAAAGCCCGTAAGGCCTGAGACATGACCCAGAAAACCATCCGTGTCGGCAATATCGAGATCGCCAACGACAAGCCCATGGTACTGTTCGGCGGGATGAACGTGCTGGAGTCCCGCGATCTGGCGCTGAGAGTCTGCGAGGAATACGTACGGATCACCGAGAGGCTCGGCATTCCCTACGTGTTCAAGGCCAGCTTCGACAAGGCCAACCGTTCCTCGATCGCTTCCTTCCGTGGTCCGGGTCTGGAAGAGGGCATGCGGATTTTCGAGGATGTGAAGAAAGCCTTCGGCGTGCCGGTGCTCACTGACGTGCACGAGCCCTATCAGGCGGCGCCGGTGGCGGACGTCTGCGACATCCTCCAACTGCCGGCCTTCCTCTCCCGGCAGACCGATCTAGTGGTCGCCATGGCGAAAACCGGTGCGGTGATCAACATCAAGAAGGCCCAGTTCCTCGCCCCGCAGGAGATGAAGCACATCCTCGGGAAGTGCGAGGAGGCCGGCAACGACCAGCTGATCCTCTGCGAGCGCGGTACCTCCTTCGGCTACAACAACCTGGTGGTCGACATGCTCGGCTTCGGCATCATGAAGCAGTTCGAGTACCCGGTGTTCTTCGACGTGACCCACGCCCTGCAGATGCCGGGCGGTCGTGCCGACTCCGCCGGCGGCCGCCGCGCCCAGGTCACCGATCTGGCCAAGGCCGGCATCAGCCAGGGCCTGGCCGGGCTGTTCCTCGAGGCCCATCCGGACCCCGACAACGCCAAGTGCGATGGCCCCTGTGCCCTGCGCCTGGACAAGCTCGAGCCCTTTCTCGCCCAACTCGCGCAGCTGGATGCGCTGGTCAAGAAATTCCCGCCAATCGAAACTGCTTGAACCCTGTTGCTTGCAGCTATCTATGGAGTGTTGAACAACAATGGCAAAGATCGTCGACATCAAGGGACGCGAAGTGCTCGACTCCCGTGGCAATCCCACCGTGGAAGCCGACGTAATTCTCGACAATGGCATCATCGGCAGTGCCTGCGCCCCGTCCGGTGCCTCCACCGGCTCCCGCGAGGCTTTGGAGCTGCGCGACGGTGACAAGGGACGCTATCTGGGCAAGGGTGTGCTGAAGGCCGTGGCCAACGTCAATGGCCCCATCCGCGACCTGCTGCTGGGCAAGGATCCGGCCGACCAGAAGGCGCTGGACCGGGCGATGATCGAGCTGGACGGCACCGAGAACAAGGCCAGCCTGGGCGCCAACGCGATCCTCGCCGTGTCCCTGGCCGCTGCCAAGGCAGCCGCCAAGGACAAGGGCGTGCCGCTCTATGCGCACATCGCCGATCTGAACGGCACCCCGGGCGTCTACTCCATGCCGGTGCCGATGATGAACATCATCAACGGCGGCGAGCATGCCGACAACAACGTCGACATCCAGGAATTCATGGTGCAGCCGGTCGGTGCCCAGACCTTCGCCGACGCGCTGCGCATGGGTGCCGAGATCTTCCACAACCTCAAGGCCGTGCTGAAGGCCCGTGGCCTCAACACCGCGGTGGGCGACGAAGGCGGCTTCGCGCCGAACCTGGCTTCCAACGAGGACGCCCTGGCTGCCATCGCCGAAGCGGTCGAGAAGGCCGGTTACAAGCTGGGCAGCGACGTGACCCTGGCCTTGGATTGCGCTTCCAGCGAGTTCTACAAGGGCGGCAAGTACGACCTGGCCGGTGAAGGCAAGACGTTCGACGCCGCCGGTTTCGCTGACTACCTGGCCGGTCTGACCCAGCGCTATCCGATCATCTCGATCGAGGACGGCATGGACGAGTCCGACTGGGCGGGCTGGAAGGGCCTGACCGAGAAGATCGGTGCCAAGGTGCAGCTGGTCGGCGACGACCTGTTCGTGACCAACACCACGATCCTGAAAGAGGGCATCGAGAAGGGCATCGCCAACTCGATCCTCATCAAGTTCAACCAGATCGGCTCGCTGAGCGAAACCCTGGAAGCCATCCAGATGGCCAAGGCCGCCGGCTACACTGCGGTGATCTCCCACCGCAGCGGCGAAACCGAGGATACCACCATTGCCGACCTGGCCGTGGGTACCGCTGCCGGGCAGATCAAGACCGGCTCGCTGTGCCGCTCCGACCGCGTGTCCAAGTACAACCAGCTGCTGCGCATCGAGGAGCAGTTGGGCGCCAAGGCTCCGTACAAGGGGCGTGTCGAGTTCCGCGGCTGAGCCGTGACATGCCTTGGAAAGGGGCGGCGCAAGCTGCCCCTTTTCGTATGGCGGGCGAGCGAACCCATGAGCAGAGGCCTGGCGAAGCTTTTTTGCCTTCGTACCCAAGCGAAGTATCCACATGTCATTCCTGCGTAGTCATTCCTGGCTTTTCGTCGTGCTGGCCATGCTGCTGGGTGGCCTGCAGCATCGCTTGTGGGTGGGTGATGGCAGTCTGGCGCAGGTGACTGAACTGAAGCGGCAGATCGCCGAACAGCAGGGCGAGAACGAGCGCCTGCACGAGCGCAACCGGATTCTCGAGGCCGAGGTGCGGGAGCTGAAGAAGGGAATGGAAACCGTCGAGGAGCGCGCCCGCCATGAGCTCGGCATGGTCAAGGAAGGCGAGACCCTCTATCAGCTGACCAAATGAACGCCCCCGACCTGCCATCCTTCTGGGCCGTCATCCCGGCTGCCGGTATCGGCAGCCGCATGCGTGCCGACCGTCCCAAGCAATATCTGTTGCTCGGCGGAAGGACCATTCTCGAGCATACCCTCGACTGCTTCCTCGGCCACCCCCGCCTGAAGGGGCTGGCGGTCAGCCTGGCGGCAGATGACCCCTACTGGCCGCAGCTGTCCTGCGCCAGCGATGGACGCATCCTGCGCGCCGCAGGTGGCGGCGAGCGTGCCGATTCGGTGTTCAACGCTCTGCAGCTGCTCGCCGGGCAGGGCGCGGGCGCGTCGGACTGGGTGTTGGTGCACGATGCCGCGCGGCCGAACCTGGCCCGCGCCGATCTGGACCTGCTGCTTGCCGAACTGGCCGACGACTCGGTCGGCGGCTTGCTGGCGGTGCCTGCGCGGGACACCCTGAAATGCGCCGATGCCGATGGCCGGGTGCGCCAGACCGTGGACCGCTCGGTGATCTGGCAGGCCTACACGCCACAGATGTTCCGCCTCGGCGCCCTGCGCCAGGCGCTGGGCGACGCGCTGCAGGCCGGCGTGGCGATTACCGACGAGTCCTCCGCCATGGAGTGGGCCGGACAGGCGCCGCGGCTGATCGAGGGCCGCGCGGACAACTTGAAGATCACCCGCCCGGAAGACCTGCAGTGGCTAGCCCGGCGCTGGGCGGACGGCTGAGCGCGCCCCTCTTTCTCGCCGAAAGGGAGGGCGGGAATCTTTTCCGGATGACCGGTCATCCCTTCCGGTCCTTGAATTAGACTTCTGGCTTTCCAATGCATCGAGACTGTCTGTCATGACCCTTAAGTCCCGCGCCGCCGTCGCTTTTGGTCCGAAACAACCCTTGCAGATCATCGAAGTGGATGTGGAGCCGCCGAAGAGGGGTGAGGTGCTGGTGCGTATCGTCGCCTCCGGCGTCTGCCATACCGATGCCTTCACCCTGTCCGGCGACGACCCGGAAGGCATCTTCCCGACGATCCTCGGCCACGAGGGCGGCGGCATCGTCGAGGCGGTGGGCGAGGGGGTGACTTCGCTGCAGGTCGGTGATCACGTGATTCCGCTGTATACCGCCGAATGCCGCGAGTGCGAGTTCTGCAAGTCCGGCAAGACCAACCTGTGCCAGGCGGTGCGCGCCACCCAGGGCAAGGGCCTGATGCCGGACGGCACCACCCGCTTCAGCTACCAGGGTCAGCCGATCTACCACTACATGGGCTGCTCGACCTTCTCCGAGTACACCGTGCTGCCGGAAATCTCCCTGGCCAAGATCCCCAAGGACGCGCCGCTGGAGAAGGTCTGCCTGCTCGGCTGCGGCGTGACCACCGGCATCGGCGCGGTGCTCAACACCGCCAGGGTCACCGAGGGCGCCACCGTGGCGATCTTCGGCCTGGGCGGCATCGGGCTGGCGGCAATCATCGGCGCGAAGATGGCCAAGGCCAGCCGCATCATCGGCGTCGACATCAACCCGGCCAAGTTCGGCATCGCCCGCGCGCTGGGCGCTACCGACTTCGTCAATCCCATGGATCATGCCAGGCCAATCCAAGACGTCATCGTCGAAATGACCGATGGCGGCGTGGATTATTCTTTTGAGTGCGTCGGCAATGTGCAACTGATGCGCGCAGCGCTAGAGTGCTGCCACAAGGGCTGGGGCGAGTCGACCATCATCGGCGTGGCTGGTGCCGGCCAGGAGATCAGCACCCGGCCGTTCCAGCTGGTCACCGGCCGCGTCTGGCGCGGCAGCGCCTTCGGCGGCGTGAAGGGGCGCACCGAGCTGCCGAGCTACGTGGAGAAGGCGCAGAAGGGCGAGATCCCGCTGGACACCTTCATCACCCACACCATGGGGCTGGAGGATATCAACCAGGCCTTCGACCTGATGCATGAGGGCAAGAGCATCCGTACCGTCATCCACTTCTGAATGGGGAAGGCGTAGGGTTCCCGTTGATCGCGCCCATGCTTTTGCATGAGCGCGCCACTTTGGACGCTTCGCGTCCGGCCAGACAACGTTCAAGGATTGCTCATGGCCCTCGAACTGCTCTCCAGCCAGAAAAGCTTCGGTGGTCGGCACAACCGTTACCGCCACCACTCCGACACCCTGCAATGCGACATGGTGTTCGCCGTCTACCTGCCGCCACAGGCGGAGCAGGGCGGCCAACTGCCGGTGCTCTACTGGCTGTCGGGGTTGACTTGTACCGACGAGAACTTCATGCAGAAGGCCGGCGCGCACCGGCTCGCCGCCGAACTGGGGCTGGTGCTGGTCGCTCCGGACACCAGCCCGCGCGGCACCGAGGTGCCGGGTGATCCGGACGGCGCCTGGGATTTCGGCCACGGCGCCGGCTTCTATCTGAATGCTACCGAAGAGCCCTGGGCGCGGCACTACCGCATGCACGACTACGTGGTGGACGAGCTGCCGGCGCTGGTCGAGGCCAGCTTCCCGGTTTCCGGTCGGCGCGGCATCAGCGGCCATTCCATGGGCGGCCATGGCGCGCTGGTCTGTGCCCTGCGCAATCCGGGGCGCTACCGTTCGCTGTCGGTCTTCGCGCCGATCGCCAATCCGAGCGCTTGTCCTTGGGGCGAGAAGGCTTTCAGTCGCTATCTGGGCAAGGATCGCGAGACCTGGAAAGGCTGGGATGCCTGCGCGCTGCTCGCCGGGGCCCGGGAGCGTCTGCCAATCCTGGTGGACCAAGGCGATGCCGACGGCTTCCTCGCCGGCCAGCTCAAGCCCGAGGCCCTGCAGGCCGCAGCGGCAGCGGCCGGACATCCGCTGACCCTGCGCCTGCAAGCGGGCTACGACCACAGCTATTATTTCATCGCCAGCTTCATCGACGATCATCTGCGCCACCATGCCGTTGCGCTGAATCTTTAGGAGCCCGCTTGCTGGTGCTCTGACTCCCGGCAGCCTTGATCGCCAGTAGGCTGGCTCTTACCTGGCGAGACTCCTGTAGAATCACGGCCCGACTTTTCAGGGTGTTCTTCATCATGCGTATTGGCCACGGCTACGACGTGCACCGCTTTGGCGAGGGTGATTTCATTACCCTCGGCGGGGTGCGGATTCCCCACCGTTTCGGACTGCTCGCCCATTCCGACGGCGACGTGTTGCTGCATGCGCTCTGCGACGCACTGCTCGGCGCCGCGGCGCTGGGCGATATCGGCCGGCACTTCCCGGACAGCGACCCGCAGTTCAGGGGGGCCGATAGCCGCATGCTGTTGCGCCATGTGAGCGCCCTGGTGCGGGGCAAGGGCTGGCAGGTCGGCAACGTCGACGCCACCGTCGTCGCCCAGGCGCCGAAGATGGCTCCGCACATCGAGGCCATGTGTGCGCATATCGCCGCCGATCTTGCAGTCGAGTTGGATCAGGTGAACGTCAAGGCCACCACCACCGAGAAGCTCGGTTTCACCGGCCGTGAGGAGGGCATCGCCGTGTATGCGGTTGCCCTGCTGCTGCCGCTATGACGGAGCTCGAACTGCTCGGGCCCAGGGCTCATGGCAAAGCCTGCGGCCAGGCGGTGCTCAAAGCCTGCGCGGAGGACTTCCAGGTCGACGAGGTGCTGGACATCCCGCTGAGCGGGCAGGGCGAGCACCTCTGGCTGTGGGTGGAGAAGCGCGGGCTGAACACCGAGGAGGCGGCGCGGCGCCTCGCCCGCGCCGCCGGGATGCCGCTGAAGGCAATCAGCTATGCCGGCTTGAAGGATCGCCAGGCGCTGACCCGCCAGTGGTTCAGCCTGCACCTGCCGGGCAAGGCCGATCCCGATCTCGCTGCCGCGGAAGGCGACAACCTGCGCATCCTCGAGCGCGCCCGCCATTCGCGGAAACTGCAGCGCGGCGCCCATGCGGCCAACGGCTTCATCCTGCGCCTGACCGGCCTCGCCGCCGATCGTCCGGCGCTGGACGCGCGCCTGGAGCGGATCCGCCGCGAGGGGGTGCCCAACTACTTCGGCCTGCAGCGCTTCGGCCATGACGGCGGCAACCTCGCCGAAGCCCGTGCCCTCGCCGGGCGGAGAGAGCTGCCGACCCAGCGCAACCTGCGCTCGCGGCTGCTTTCGGCGGCGCGCAGCTACCTGTTCAACCGGGTGCTGGCCGAGCGGGTCGCGGCCGGCAGCTGGAACCGGGCGCAGCCTGGCGACCTCTTGGCCTTCACCGACAGCCGCAGCTTCTTCATGGCGGAGGAGGCCGAATGCGCGGACCCGCGTCTGGCGCTGCTCGACCTGCATCCTACCGGACCGCTCTGGGGGGTGGGCGACTCCCCGGCTGGCGCGGCCGGTCAGGCGCTGGAGGAGACCGTCGGCCGGAGTGAGGCGCCGCTGTGCGACTGGCTGGGAGAGGCGGGCATGGTGCACGAACGGCGCATCCTGCGCCTCCCCATCGATCGGCTGGCGTGGCATTATCCCACTACCGATATCTTGCAACTGGAATTCGTCCTGCCGGCCGGCTGCTTCGCCACTGTCGTGGTGCGCGAGTTCGTCGATCTGCTGCCGGCGGGTCAAATGGACACTTCATGCGTATTCTGATCGCCAACGACGACGGGGTGCATGCCTCCGGCATCGCCGCGCTTCACGATGCTCTGGTCGATATGGCCGAGTGCGTGGTCGTCGCACCCATCAAGGACATGAGTGGCGTCAGCAGTTCGCTGACTCTGGACCGGCCACTGCATCCGCAACGCCTGCCGAATGGCTTCATCGCCCTAGACGGTACCCCCACCGACTGTGTCCATCTGGGTCTCAACGGCCTGCTGGAGCAGGTTCCGGACATGGTGGTCTCCGGCATCAACCAGGGCGCCAACCTGGGCGACGACGTGCTCTATTCGGGAACCGTGGCGGCCGCCATCGAGGGGCGATTCTGCAACCGGCCGGCCTTCGCCTTCTCGCTGCTGTCGCACCAGCCGGACAACCTGCCGACGGCTGCGCACATCGCTCGTACCCTGGTCGAGCATCACGCGCGGCTCGAGCTGCCGCCCCGCACCGTGCTCAGCGTGAACATCCCGAATCTGCCCCTCGACCACATCCGCGGCATCCGCCTGTGCCGCCTCGGCCATCGGGCCCGGGCCAAGGCGCCGGTCAAGGTGGTCAATCCGCGCGGCAGGGAGGGCTACTGGATCTCGGTGGCCGGCGACGTCGAGGATGGCGGGCCGGGGACCGATTTCCACGCCGTGATGCAGGGCTATGTGTCGATCACCCCGCTGCAGCTCGACCGTACCTTTCATGAGGCCTTCGCTGGTCTCGACAGCTGGCTGGAGGGCCTGCTCTGATGCGCCGCTGGCATGATGGCCTGTTGCACAGTGGCATCGGCATGACCTCACAGCGTACCCGCGAGCGGCTGATCCAGCGCCTCTGCGAGGAGGGCCTGTCCAGTGCCCCGGTGCTCGAGGTAATCCGCCGCACGCCTCGCCATCTGTTCGTCGACGAGGCCCTGGCGCACCGGGCCTACGAGGACACTGCCCTGCCGATCGGCCACAACCAGACGATTTCCCAGCCCTATATGGTCGGCCGCATGACCGAGCTGCTGCTCGCTGGCGGTCCGCTGGACAAGGTGCTGGAGATCGGTACCGGTTCCGGCTACCAGACGGCGGTATTGGCGCAATTGGTCGAGCGGGTGTTCTCCGTCGAACGAATCCAGACGCTGCAGGAGCGTGCCAAGGAAAGACTGCTCGAACTCAAGCTGCGCAATGTGGTCTTTCGCTGGGGGGACGGCTGGGAGGGCTGGCCGGCGCTGGCGCCCTACAATGGCATCATGGTCACCGCTGCTGCTCCGAACGTGCCGCCAGCACTGCTGGTACAGCTGGCCCCCGGCGGTCGTCTGGTGATTCCGGTAGGTGCCGGCGACGAGCAGCAGTTGTTGCTGATCGTTCGCGAGGCCGACGATTTTCGCCGTCATATGCTGGAAACCGTGCGTTTCGTGCCTTTGCTCCAAGGCTCCTTGTTCTGACCGTTCTGGATGGACTCCGTGAAATCTTCCTTGCTTCTTTTTCTGAAGGGCGCCGCCATGGGGGCGGCCGATGTCGTGCCCGGTGTCTCGGGTGGCACCGTCGCTTTCATCAGTGGTATCTATGACGAGCTACTGCACTCCATTGGCAGTCTGCCCAGCGCCCTGCCGCTGCTGCTGCGCGGGCGCGTCGCGGAGGCCTGGCAGCGTGCCAATGCGACCTTCCTGCTGCTCCTCCTGAGCGGCATCCTGGGCAGCGTGTTCAGCCTGGCGCGATTGATCACCTGGCTGCTGGTGCATCAGCCGATCCCGCTCTGGTCGTTCTTCTTCGGCCTGATCATGGTATCGAGCTGGCTGGTCGGTCGTGAGATCAGCCGCTGGAGCTGGTCGGGCCGGCTGAGCTTCGCGCTGGGCGCGCTGTTCGCCTGGTGGATCACCGTGGCGGCGCCGATGCAATGGGGGCACGACCCCCTGAGCCTGTTCTTCGCTGGCGCCATTGCCATCTGCGCGATGATTCTGCCGGGTGTTTCCGGCAGCTTCCTGCTGGTGCTGATGGGGCTCTACAGCTTTGTGCTTGATGCGGTCAAAGGATTCGATCTGCCCGTGCTGCTGGTGTTCGCCGCCGGCTGTGCCTGTGGCCTGCTCAGCTTCGCCCGCCTGCTGAGCTGGATGCTGGACAACATGCGCAACCTGACCCTGACCTTCCTCACCGGTCTGATGATCGGCTCGCTGAACAAGGTCTGGCCCTGGAAGCAGACGCTGACCTGGCAGACCGGCAGCCATGGGGAGCCTGTGGCGATGCTGCAGGAAAACCTGCTGCCGGGCGACTTCGCCGCTATCAGCGGGCAGGATCCGCAGCTGCTGCTGGCCACTGTCCTGGCCTTGTCCGGAGTCGGGCTGGTGCTGTTCCTCGAGCGGCTGGCCGGTCGTCGCCAGCCGGCAGGCAGCGTTGCCGAGTAGCCAGGGTTCGGCAGAATTCCAGAGTTACGTCATCGGGTCATCGGAAAGGGGATGCACGGGTGAGTCTCAGAGTTTTTCAATTTCGAATTGGCGGCCGCGTTGCCCGGTTCCCTCTGGGCGGAGTCGCCTTTGTCCTGCTGCTGGCTGGCTGCGCCAGCTCTTCCCGGGACAGCGTGCAGGTGGTGGAGCGCCAGGAGGCTCCGCGCGTCACCGGCGGCCACCATGTGGTCAGCCGTGGCGAGTCGATTTCCTCCATCGCCATGCGTTATGGCTGGGAGTGGCAGGAGCTGGCGGCCCGCAATGGTATTAGCGCACCCTATGTGATCCATCCGGGACAGAAGATTTACTTCAGCCCGGCGCGTCAGATCAGCACGTCCCAGCCGGCTCGGCGGCCGACCCCATCAGGGGCTGCTGCTCCAGCAGCCCCTGCGGCGACCCCGTCTGCCGTGGCGACGGCCCCGGTCAAGCCGGCCGAAGAGAAGGTCCAGGCGAAATCCGCGACAATGGCTCCCGGCTCCCAGGCGGCGGCACCGTCCCGTTCGCCGTCCGGCTGGTCCTGGCCGGCCGACGGTCTCTTGGTGGGACGCTTTTCCTCAAACGGTAGTTTGAATAAAGGCATTGATATCGGCGGACAATTGGGCCAGCCTGTCTTGGCTGCGTCTGATGGATCGGTTGTTTACGCCGGAGGTGGATTGCGGGGTTACGGTGAACTGATCATTATCAAACACAGCGATATCTATGTCAGTGCCTATGGTCACAACCGCAGGCTGCTGGTTCGGGAAGGGCAACAGGTCAAGGCGGGGCAGACTATTGCCGAAATGGGGTCGACAGGTACTGATCGGGTGAAGCTCCATTTCGAGATTCGCCGCCAGGGCAAACCGGTGGATCCACTGCAATATCTACCTTCCCGGTGAACCGCTGCAGCCCGTTCCAGTCAGAGATAAGGGCTCAGGTGTTAGCCATTGGATGGCGGCGCCGGAGCTCGTTAACATAGCATGGGACAACAACGATGGCTCTCAATATAAAAGCAAAAGAAGCGCCGGAGTTTGATGTAGGCGACGATATGCTGCTGATGGAGTCGGAGATCGTACTGGAAGATGTCCTGGATGACGAGCCGGACCTCCCCATTGCGAAATCCAGGCAGGCGAACCTTAAGCAGCATAAATATATCGACTACAGTCGGGCGCTGGATGCGACCCAGCTTTATCTCAATGAAATCGGCTTCTCGCCGCTGCTGACCCCAGCGGAAGAGGTGCATTTCGCGCGGTTGGCCCAGCGGGGCGATCCAGCCGGGCGCAAACGGATGATCGAAAGCAACCTGCGGCTGGTAGTCAAGATCGCCCGTCGCTATGTCAATCGTGGTCTGTCACTGCTCGACCTGATCGAGGAGGGCAATCTGGGTCTGATCAGGGCGGTGGAGAAGTTCGACCCGGAACGCGGTTTCCGCTTCTCGACCTATGCCACCTGGTGGATTCGCCAGACCATCGAGCGGGCCATCATGAACCAGACCCGCACCATCCGTCTGCCGATCCATGTGGTCAAGGAGCTCAACGTCTATCTGAGGGCGGCGCGCGAGTTAACCCAGAAGCTCGATCACGAACCCACGGCGGAGGAGATTGCCAACCTGTTGGAGAAGCCGGTCGCCGAAGTCAAACGCATGCTTGGGCTCAACGAGCGGGTCACTTCGGTCGATGTCTCGCTGGGCCCGGATTCGGACAAGACCCTGCTCGACGTACTGACCGACGATCGCCCCTCCGATCCCTGCGACCTGCTGCAGGACGATGATCTGTCGCAGAGCATCGACCAGTGGCTGTTCGATCTGACCGACAAGCAGCGGGAAGTGGTAGTACGCCGCTTCGGCTTGCGCGGTCACGAGAGTTGCACGCTGGAGGAGGTGGGCCAGGAGATCGGTCTGACCCGCGAACGGGTGCGCCAGATCCAGGTCGAGGCGCTCAAGCGTCTGCGGGAAATCCTCGAGAAGAACGGCTTGTCCAGCGACGCGCTGTTCCAGTAGCGCGCGGTCCCGCCCCTTTCGCAGAGCGGAGATGGCGCTGTGCGAGGGGCGGCTCCGGTTTCCGGTTGCAGCGAAACTTGTTGCCTGTAAAAACGCAAAAGCCCGCCATTCGGCGGGCCTTTGCGTTTCGACGCGGAATCAGCGTTCGAGATGCTGCAGCTTGCCCTTAATGCCATCCCATTCTTCCGCATCCGGCAAGGCTTCCTTCTTCTCGGTGATGTTCGGCCAGACTTCCGCCAGATCGGCGTTCAGCTGGATGAATTCCTGCATGTCCTCAGGCACTTCATCCTCGGAGAAGATCGCCTGGGCCGGGCACTCGGGCTCGCAGAGCGCGCAGTCGATGCACTCGTCCGGGTGGATGACCAGGAAGTTCGGCCCTTCGTAGAAACAATCTACCGGGCAGACTTCAACACAGTCGGTGTACTTGCACTTGATGCAGTTGTCGGTGACGACGAAGGCCATTCCAGTGTTCTCCTCAGGCGCAGCTGTGGAACCGAGCCGGCTCCCTGCTTGTATGAAAGGGCCCCGGGCTTCAGGCTAAAGATCCCGGAATTCCCTGAAAGCGCGCGATTTTAACAGCTTGCTTGGGTATGCGTTAGAGCTGCGTTTTCCATGTATATAACAGCTCGAGGGCTTGGCGTGGGCTCAAATCATCCGGCCTGATACGCGCCAATTCCTCCAGCAGCGGGTGCGGCAGGCTGGCGAACAAATCGTTCTGGATTGGCGGCAGGGGTTTACCCGCCTCGTGGGGCAGGTTGGTTGTCTCCAGGCGTGTCAGGTGTTCGCGGGCGCGGGCGATCACCGCCCCCGGCACCCCGGCCAGTTGAGCCACCGCCAGGCCGTAGCTCTGGTTGGCAGGCCCCGGCAGCACGTGGTGAAGGAAGACGATGCGCTCGTTGTGCTCGGTGGCCGACAGGTGCACGTTGGCCACGGCTGGCTGGCTTTCTGCCAGTGCGGTCAGCTCGAAGTAGTGGGTGGCGAACAGGGTCCAGGCACGCAGGCCGGCCAGATGCTCGGCCGCTGCCCAGGCCAGCGACAGGCCGTCGAAGGTACTGGTCCCCCGACCGACCTCGTCCATCAGCACCAGGCTGCGCTCGCTGGCGTTGTGCAGGATGTTGGCGGTCTCGCTCATCTCCACCATGAAGGTAGAGCGGCCGCCGGCCAGGTCGTCGCTGGAGCCGATGCGGGTGAAAATGCGGTCCACCAGGGACAGCTCGCAGCTGGCTGCCGGGACGAAGCTGCCGATGTGGGCGAGCAGCACGATCAGCGCCGTCTGGCGCATGTAGGTGGATTTACCGCCCATGTTCGGCCCGGTGATGGTCAGCATCCGGGTGCTGTCGTCGAGTTCCAGGTCGTTGGCGACGAAGGGCGTGTCCAGCACCTGCTCGACCACCGGGTGGCGGCCCTGGCGGATGCGCAGGCAGGGCTCTTCGACGAAGCGAGGACGGTTCAGGTCGAGGTTCAGCGCCCGTTCGGCGAGGTCGGCCAGAACGTCCAGTTCGGCCAGGGCGGCCGCGGTTTCCTGCAGTGGCGCCAGCTGGCCGATGAGGATCTCCAGCAGCTCCTCGTAGAGCACCTTTTCCCGCGCCAGGGCGCGACTTTTGGCCGACAGGGCCTTGTCCTCGAAGGCCTTCAGCTCCGGGGTGATGAAGCGCTCGGCACCCTTCAGTGTCTGCCGGCGGATGTAGTCGGCCGGCGCCTGCTCGGCCTGCACCCGCGGCAGCTCGATGTAGTAGCCGTGGATGCGGTTGTAGCCGACCTTGAGGTTGGGCAGGCCGGTGCGCTCCTTCTCCCGCGCCTCCAGATCCATGAGGAACTGGCCGGCGTTCTCACTGAGCGACAGCAGCTCGTCCAGTTCGGCGTCGTAGCCCTGCTTGAGCACGCCGCCGTCACGGATCACCGCCGGCGGGTTGTCGATGATGGCGCGGGCCAGCAGCTCGGCCAGTTCGGGATAAGTGCGGATGCTGTCGGCCAGGGCCTGTAGGTGTGGTGCTTCCAGTGATGTCATCGCCGCCTGCAACTGCGGCAGCGCGGCAAGGGCGTCGCGCAGGCGGGCGAAGTCGCGCGGGCGGGCGTTGCGCAGGCCGATGCGGGCGAGGATCCGCTCGACATCGCCGATATCCTTGAGCTGCGGCTGCAGGCTTTCAAAGCGGTAGTTCTCCAGCAGACAGGCGACGGAGTCCTGGCGCGCCTCCAAAACGGCGCGATCACGCAGCGGGCGATTCAGCCAGCGGCCGAGCAGGCGGCTGCCCATGGCGGTCTGGCAGCGGTCGATCACTGCTTGCAGGGTGTTGTCGCGTCCGCCGGAAAGATTGATGTCCAGCTCCAGATTGCGCCGGCTGGCACCGTCGAGGATCACAGTATCGTCAAGGCGCTCGTGGCGCAGGCTACGCAAGTGCGGCAGGGCGGTGCGCTGGGTTTCCCTGGCATAGCCGAGCAGACAGCCGGCGGCGCCGATAGCCAGGTTCAGACCGTCACAGCCGAAGCCTTTGAGATCCTGGGTGGCGAATTGTTGGCAGAGGCTCTTGTGCGCACTGTCGCGGTCGAAGTCCCAGGGCGCCCGGCGGTGCGCGCCGCGGCGTTTCTCCAGCGGCAGGCCGGGCGGCCAGTCGTCGGGATATAGCAGCTCTGCCGGGTTGAGGCGCTCCAGTTCGGCCAGCAGGCTTTCCCAGCCCTTGATCTCCTGCACGCTGAAACGCCCGCTGGTGATGTCCAGCACCGCCAGACCGAACAGCCGCTCGTCACCGAGCACCGCAGCCAGCAGGTTGTCGCGGCGCTCGTCGAGTAGCGCCTCGTCGCTGACTGTACCGGGGGTGATGATGCGCACCACCTGGCGTTCCACCGGGCCCTTGGTGGTGGCTGGATCGCCGATCTGCTCGCAGATCACCACGGACTCACCGAGCTTGACCAGCTTGGCCAGATAGCCCTCGACCGAATGGAAGGGAATCCCGGCCATGGGAATCGACTTGCCGGCCGACTGGCCGCGGGCGGTGAGGGTGATGTCAAGCAGCTTGGCGGCCTTCCTGGCGTCCTCGTAGAACAGCTCGTAGAAGTCGCCCATGCGGTAGAACATCAGTTGGTCCGGATGCTCGCGCTTGAGCTTCCAGTATTGCTGCATCATTGGGGTGTGCGCGGAGAGGTCTAATTTATCCATTAAAATCAATAAGTTACAATGGTGTCTGATTTCGGGGTAGGGTAGGTTCTGGAGGTTTGCGCCATCTGCCGGTGTGTTCCCGGCTGTTCCCGGCTGTTCCGGGCAGCTCCGGGGCCAGCCGCGGCCAGGGGGCTCCCGGACCGGCAGGATGGGTTGGCGGATCCTCGTGCTCGGGGGGCGTATTCAAGCACGGTTTCACCCATCCTGGCGCGAGCGGTACGGGCTTCGTTGTGGAGACGGTTCAAGGCACTCGCTCTCGGGGAGGCCATGCATGCCGCCGGGCGCTGCCCTTCACGGCATGTTGCGGCTTCGTCGATCCTCTGCCGGCCCGCCTGCAGCCTGCCTTCAGCCCAGCATCCGCCAGAAGGAGGTGCCCACGCCGACGAGGCTTTCCCCGGCGATCAGTCCTGCCGCCGCGGCGATCACGAAGCGTTCGGCGAGCGTGCGCCAGCGAGCCATCAGCAGCCAGGCGAGCAGGGCACCGCAGGCCATCATCAGTGACAGCGAGGCGGGAATCATGAAGGCCAGGCCAAGGGCTGCGCTGCTGGGCAGGAGGCGGCCTCGCCCGGCCCCGTCGAGGCCTTCGCAGATGCCCATCAGGCTGCCGGCCAGGACGGCGACGAGCATGGCCCAGAGTGCGCTCGGCGGAATCGAGTCCAGGCCATGACCCAGCGCTTCGGCCACCGCTTTCCAGGTGGCCACCGCCGGCGCTGGCCACTCCTCGGTCAGCAGCATGCCTTGCGGGTCGGGAATCAGCGCCTGGTAGGCCAAGACGCCGACGATGCTGCCGGTGAGAATGCCGAAGCACTGCGCGACCAGCTGCCGTTTCGGTTCGGCGCCGATGGCGTGCCCGGCCTTGAAGTCGTTCAGCAGGTCGGCGCATTGCCCGGCGGCGCCACCCGCGGTATTGGCGCTCATCAGGTTGAGCGTGGTCTCCCCGGGCGCGGCCAGGCCGAAGCCCAGCTGCGAGAGCTTGCCGAGGGCGCCGATCGGTGGGATGGCCGTCTCGCCCACCACCCGCGCCGCGACCGATGCCAGCACCAAGGCCAGCGGCAGGGTCAGGACGGCCATCAGCGGGGCGATGTCGAACAGCAGGATCTGCAGCGTCACCACCAGCCCCCCGGAAAGCGCCAGGCCCAGCAGTGGCAGCACGTCCGGTCGCGGACCCAGGCTGTCGGGCAGGCGCATGCCGCCATGGCGCATCCGGGATAGCAGTCGCGTCAGCAGGCTGGCGAGGGTCGCGCTGACCATCAGGCTGACGCCGGGCCAGAGCAGCCACTCCACCAGAAGCCCGAACTGCGGGCCGGAGCTGCCGGGCGGCAGCTCGATCCGGCCGCTGATGAGCAGCCAGGGCGCCAGGGCACCCCAGGCCAGAAGGGCGCCGAGCAACAGCGAAAGGCCTACGCGCAAGCCGATGATGCCGCCAAAGCCGACCAGCAGCAGGGAGGGATCGAGGGTGAAGGTCAGGCGCTCGAGAAGGGGCGTTGGCGCCCAGCGCGGCAGCTGCCAGAGAAAGCCGTCGATCCATTTCAGCCCGCCCGAGAGCAGCGCGGCGGAGGACAGCATGGCGATGCGTTTCACCGCCTCGCCGCCGTGGCTGAAGATGTCCTGCATGGTTTCCAGAGTCGCCATGCCGGCTGGAAAGCGTAGCGGCGAGTCGAGGATCAGCGGGCGACGCAGATACCAGGCGACCCAGATGCCGAGCAGGCTCACCGAGAAAACCCAGACGATCAGGGGCAGGGTGTCGATCTGCTGGCCGCTGATCAGGGTGTAGGCGGGGATGGGCGCGACCAGCCCGCCGGAGATGATCGACGCGGCGGAGGAGGCAGAGGTCTGGCTGATGTTGCTCTCGCGCAGTGTCCAGGGCTCGCCATGGCGAGCCCGGAGGCGCCAGAAGCTGAAGCCGAGCAGCAGAGCGATGATCGACATATTGAACGACCAGCCGATCTTCAGCCCGGAGTAGATGTTCGAAGGGGTCAGGAGGGCGCCGAGCAGGATGCCGGTGAGGAGCGAGCGGAGGGTCAGTTCGCGTTCGGCGGGCATGACGGGACTCTCTTGGCCGGGGCGGCGCGGGAGCCGCCGGTACATGAGTCCGGCCGATCATGCATGGCTTTCGGCAGCGCGTCGACCGCGAGAGTCGCTTCATCGCCAAAAAGCAGACGGGCTTTTCCGGGCGAGTGGCGGTCGCGGGATGCCGATGGTGCCTCATCAGGGGGTGGGGTAGACCGCACGTTGCCGCGCCGGCTCTTGCCTGCGGAGGGCACTGGTGTAGGGTATTGCCCTGCTGCGATTCAGCCCGGAGGCTACCTACCATGGATGAAATCACCCACTTGGCCCGTGAGCTTGGCGAAAGGCTGCTCGTACAGGGCGAGCAGGCGAGTACTGCCGAGTCCTGCACCGGCGGCGGCATCGCCGAGGCGATCACCCGCATCCCCGGCAGTTCGGCCTGGTTCGAGGCCGGCTACGTCACCTATTCGAACCGCCAGAAGACTGCCCAGTTGGGCGTACCGATCGATCTGCTCGAGCGGTTCGGTGCGGTCAGCCGGGAGATCGTCGAAGCCATGGCGCGCGGTGCTCAGGCGCGGAGCGGTGCCCGCTACGCTGTGGCGGTGAGCGGCGTTGCCGGGCCCGATGGCGGTTCGCCGGAGAGGCCGGTCGGCACCGTCTGGCTGGCCTGGGCCGACGGCAAGCGGCTGTTTGCGATGTGCCGGCGATTTCCCGGCGACCGCGACGAGGTGCGCCGACGAACGGTGCAGGCCGCCCTGGCCGGCTTGATTCGCCTGGTTGCCGGCGAGGCGCCCGAAGGAAGTGCTCGGCATCACGGAAATGGGCTGGCGTTGGGGTAGGCGAGCGGACTTTTCCTGTGCTCTAATACTGTCTACTTATACAGTCTGAGGTGGCCGCAAGGCTCTCCTGAACACGCGAGGTCTCTGATGGACGAGAACAAGAAGCGCGCCTTGGCTGCGGCCCTGGGCCAGATCGAAAAGCAGTTCGGCAAGGGCGCGGTGATGCGCATGGGCGACCACGAGCGCCAGGCGATTCCGGCCATTTCCACCGGCTCTCTGGGGCTGGATATCGCACTCGGCATCGGCGGCCTGCCCAAGGGGCGGATCGTCGAGATCTACGGCCCCGAATCCTCCGGCAAGACCACCCTGACCCTGTCGGTGATCGCCGAGGCACAGAAGCAGGGTGCCACCTGTGCTTTCGTCGACGCCGAGCACGCACTGGACCCGGACTACGCCGCCAAGCTCGGGGTGAATGTCGATGACCTGCTGGTTTCCCAGCCGGACACTGGCGAGCAGGCCCTGGAGATCACCGACATGCTGGTGCGCTCCAACGCGGTGGACGTGATCATTGTCGACTCCGTGGCGGCGCTGGTGCCCAAGGCGGAGATCGAGGGCGAGATGGGCGATGCCCACGTCGGCCTGCAGGCGCGCCTGATGTCCCAGGCGCTTCGCAAGATCACCGGCAACATCAAGAACGCCAACTGCCTGGTGATCTTCATCAATCAGATCCGCATGAAGATCGGCGTGATGTTCGGCAATCCGGAAACCACCACCGGTGGCAATGCCTTGAAGTTCTACGCCTCCGTGCGTCTGGACATCCGCCGTACCGGTGCGGTGAAGGAAGGCGACGAGGTGGTGGGCAGCGAAACCCGCGTCAAGGTGGTGAAGAACAAGGTGGCACCGCCGTTCCGCCAGGCCGAATTCCAGATCCTCTACGGCAAGGGCATTTACCGCAACGGCGAGATCATCGACCTCGGCGTACAGCTCGGTCTGGTGGAGAAGTCCGGCGCCTGGTACAGCTACCAAGGCAACAAGATCGGCCAGGGCAAGGCCAACGCGGCCAAGTTCCTTGAGGACAATCCGGAGGCTGGTGCGGCCATCGAGAAGAGCATTCGCGACCAGCTGCTTGCCGTATCCAATGCCCGGCCGGCGGCGGTGGCCGACGAACCGGCCGACGCGGACCTCGACTACTGATGAGTTCGTCGATGAGCCTGCTCGACAGCCCCGCCGCGGTGCGGCGAGCCGCCATGGATCTGCTGGCACGTCGCGAGCACGGCCGGGTCGAGCTGGCCCGCAAGCTGGGCCGGCGCGGTGCCCCGGCGGAACTGGTCGAGGCTGCCCTCGACCGTCTGGCGGACGAGGGGCTGCTCAGCGAGTCCCGCTATCTGGACGCCTTCGTGGCCAGCCGTGCCCGGGCCGGCTACGGTCCCCTGTGGATTCGCGAGGAGTTGGCCCGGCGCGGCCTGCCGCGGCAGGCGATCGAGCAAGCGCTGCTCGAGAGTGGGTTGGACTGGGCCGAGCTGCTGACCGATACCTGGCGACGCAAGTTCGCCGGCTGCCAGCCTGGCGATGCCCGCGAGCGTGCCCGCCAGGGGCGCTTCCTCGGTTACCGCGGTTTTTCCCCCGAGATGATCGGCCGCCTGCTGCGTGGCGGCGCATCCGACGACTGCTGAGCTTCGGCGCTTCCCTGGGGCGTTTGGCTGTGTCGCATCGGCGCTGCACAGGCTGAGGCGCAGCATCCCTCCTCTTTCCGCGCAAATGGCCGAAAGCTTTCTTCAGCAATTCGAGACGAGACGGCGCGAGGCTGTTCTATGCCGCGCGCCGATTGTCGATGGAATGAGTCGCTGCGTCTGTGCAGCGGCGGTGTAGACGCCTGCGGCCTGGCTGTCCGGGCCTGGCGGCGTCGTGCGGGTCAGACCTTGACGGCCCAGTTCTGCGAAAGGTTGATGAAGTTGAGCAGTTCGCGCAGCCGGCCGTGGTCACGGGCGTTGAAGACGAAGGCCAGGCGTACCAGGTGGAGGAGTTCTGGTTCGTCCTGTTCGGTGTCGCAATCGACTTGCTGTTCGAAGGTGCCGCTCAGGCAGAGGTCGGTGAACTCGCTGCGCAGGTGCTCCAGTGCCTCTTCGTTCAGAGCGTGATGCAGGCGGATGACGAAGCGGTCCTTGATCCAGCGGCTGGAGTGGTAGTTGCGGTAGAACTGGGCGATTTCCTCGGCCGCGTCTTCGGCGCAGTTGGCCAAGTGGAGTAGGTGCATGTCGCTGGGCAGGATGTAGCGGTTGTTTTCCAGCTGCTTGCGGATGAACTGCAGGGCGTCTGCCCAGTAGGTGCCGCCCGGTTCGTCCAGCAGAACCACCGGAACCAGCGGGCTCTTGCCGGTCTGGATCAGGGTCAGCACTTCCAGCGCCTCGTCCAGGGTACCGAAGCCGCCCGGGCAAAGGATCAGCGCGTCGGCTTCCTTGACGAAGAACAGCTTGCGCACGAAGAAGAAGTGGAAAGACATCAGATTCGGCGTGCCTTCGACCGTGGCGTTGGCATGCTGTTCGAAGGGCAGGGTGATGTTGAAGCCGAGGCTATTCTCCAGCCCGGCACCTTCGTGGGCGGCGGCCATGATGCCGCCGCCGGCCCCGGTGATGACCATCAGGTTGTGGCGGGCCAGGGTGCGGCCGAGCTCGCGGGCCTGGGCGTACAGCGGGTGCTCGGACGGCGTGCGAGCCGAGCCGAACACGGTGACCTTGCGACGGCGCTTGAACTGCTCGAGGCGGCTGAAGGCCAGCTCCATTTCCCGCAGGGTCTGCAGCATGATCTTGGCGTCCCAGCGGTTGCGATCGGCCTGGGCCATGCGGATGACGGTGTAGAGCATCTCCCGATAGAGCGGGAGGTTGGGACTGGTCTCGGGAACGGTTTCATCGACCAGGGTATCGACGAGGGCATTGATATCAACGCCACTGGTCTGGAAATGACGAGAGAGGAACTCGTCCGGTTCAAAAGGCATGGACTTCTCCTTGGGCGCGGAATCTTGGCGATGCCGTGGACGGCATCGCTCCGATGACGGGCCTGGTCGTCATGACGGCCCGGTGTGGCGGCGGTCGGTCCATTAATTATTCCGGCTCGCGCAGCCATCTTACTGCCGCTTTGCCTCAGATTGCTATTTGCTCGCCGCGCTCGGGAATATTGGCCGTCCAGTTCAGGCGTTCGTGCAGGACTTGCTGCAGGACCTGCATTTTCTCCAGCTCCCCGTGGACCAGATAGAGCTCGGGGCGGTGGTCGAAATGCCTCACCCAGTCGAGCAGCTGCGACTGGCCGGCGTGGGCGGAGAAGCCGCCGAGGGTGTGCACCTGGGCGCGCACGGCGATGCGCTGGTGAAGAACCTTGACGCTGCCGGCGCCGTCAACGATGCGCCGCCCGAGGGTGCCCCGCGCCTGGAAGCCGGGGAACACCAGGTGGCATTCCTTGCGCCAGAGGTTGTGCTTGAAGTGGTGGACGATGCGTCCGCCGGTGCACATGCCACTGCCGGCAATGATGATGGCGCCGCTCTTGATCCGGTTGATCGCCATCGACTCCTCGGGGGTGGGCGTGCTGTGCAGGATCGGCAACCAGTCCTCGGCGCGCTTGACGCCTTTGGCTTGCAGCAGGCTGCGGTCCACCGGATCGAACTGTTCGGCGAAGCGCGAATAGATGGCATTGGCGCGGATCGCCATGGGGCTGTCGAGGAACACTGCCTGCTGGGGCAGGCGACCCTCCTGGTAGAAGCGGCCCAGGTAGAAGAGCAGATCCTGGGTGCGGCCCACGGCGAAGGCAGGAATCATCACGTTGCCGCCGTCGCGGTGGGCGGTCTGCAGGATTTCGGCGAATTCCTCGAGGGTTTCCTCGCTGCGGCGGTGCTCGCGGTCGCCGTAGGTGGATTCGAGTAGCACCACATCGGCCCGGGACAGCGGCGTCGGGTCGCGCATCAGCGGCGTGCAAGTGTTGCCGAGGTCGCCGGAAAACACCAAATGGCGGGTCAGGTGGTGATCGTGCAGCTCCATCTCGACGATGGCCGAGCCGAGGATGTGTCCGGCCTCGTGGAAGGTGACGATCACCCCGGGGGCCACCTCCAGAGCGCTGCCATAGGGCTGCGGGCGGCACAGGGAGAGTGCCTTCTCGGCGTCAGCAGTGGTGTAGAGCGGCTGCACCGGCGGCTTGCCGAGGCGTGCCCGCCACTTGTTTTCCCATTCGGCGTCGTTTTCCTGCAGGTGGGCCGAGTCCAGCAGCATCAGGTTCATCAACTCGCAGGTGGCCTCGGTGGCGAAGATCGGCCCGCGGTAGCCGCAGGCGGCCAGGCGCGGCAACAGTCCGCTGTGGTCGATGTGCGCATGGGAGATGACCACGGCGTCGAGGCTGCCAGGATCGAAGGGAAAAGGCCGGGCGTTGCCTTCCTCCTCCTCGCGGCGTCCCCCCTGGCGCATGCCGCATTCGAGCAGCACACGGCTGCCATCGCGCGTCTCGATCAGGTAGCAGGAACCGGTCACTTCTTGAATCGCGCCGAGAAAGCTGAGCAGAGCCATGATATTTCCTTGACTGCGGATGGTGCGGGCAGAATGTCGGCGATGGCCATCGGCCTGCCCTGATGTGAGTCATCATAGACGCCGACGAACTAATCGATATATGCACCGCTCCTTGCTCCTGATCGGTCTGAGATCTGTGGCCGAGGCGAAGCAGGGAGGGCCGCAGCCTCACCCCTGTGCTCCAGGCGCCTGACGGAGCCCTCGGGCCTCGCGCCGCTCGACGACGGCGCGGATCAGCACATAGAACACCGGGGTCAGCAGCAGGCCGAAGACCGTCACCCCGATCATCCCGGAGAACACCGCCACGCCCATGGCATGGCGCATCTCGGCGCCGGCGCCGGAGGACAGCACCAGCGGCACCACGCCCATGATGAAGGCGACGGAGGTCATCAGGATCGGCCGCAGGCGCAGGCGGCAGGCCTCCAGTACGGCGGCGACGCGGTCCAGACCCTCCTCCTGCTTGTCCTTGGCGAACTCGACGATGAGGATGGCGTTCTTGCACGCCAGGCCGACCAGCACGATCAGGCCGATCTGGGTGAAGATATTGTTGTCGCTGCCGGCCAGGATCACCCCGGCGATGGCCGAGAGCAGAGTCATGGGCACGATCAGGATCACCGCCAGCGGCAGGCTCCAGCTCTCGTACTGGGCGGCCAGCACCAGGAAGGCCAGCAGCACGCAGAGCGGGAAGACGAAGAGCGCGGTGTTGCCGGCGAGGATCTGCTGGTAGGTCAGCTCGGTCCACTCGAAGCTCATGCCGACCGGCAGCTCCGCGTGCAGCAGCCGCTCCATCGCCGCCTCGGCCTGGCCGGAGCTGTAGCCGGGGGCAGCGGCGCCGTTGATCTCGGCGGTGAGGAAGCCGTTGTAGTGCATCACCCGGTCGGGACCGGCGCTGCCTTCGATCCGGACGAAGGTCGACAGCGGTACCATCTCGCCGCGGTTGTTGCGCACCTTGAGCTGGCCGATCTGCGACGGCTCCAGGCGGAACCGCTGCTCGGCCTGGACGTTGACCTGGTAGGTGCGGCCGAAGCGGTTGAAGTCGTTGGCATACAGCGAGCCCAGGTACACCTGCAGGGTGTCGAAGATGTCGCTGATGGCCACGCCATGGGTCTTGGCCTTCTCGCGGTCGATGTCGGCGCCGACCTGGGGCACGTTCACCTGGTAGCTGGTGAACAGGCCGGCCAGCTCCGGCACCTCGCGGCTCCTGGCGATGACGTTTTGCACCTGGCGGTACAGCTCCTCGTAGCCGAGACTGCCGCGGTCCTGGATCTGCACGCGGAAGCCGCCGATGGTGCCGAGGCCCTGCACCGGCGGTGGCGGGAAGATGGCGATGTAGGCATCCTGGATTTCGGTGAACTGGGCGTTCAGCTCGGCGGCGATGGCGCCGGCGGAAAGTGACGGATCCTTGCGCTCGTCGAAGGACTTCAGCGGGGTGAAGACGATGCCGCTGTTGGGGCTGTTGGTGAAGCCGTTGATCGACAGGCCGGGGAAGGCCACGGTGTCGGCCACGCCCGGATGCCGGCCGGCGATGGCCGACATGCGCTGGATCACCGCCTCGGTGCGGTCGAGGGTGGCGGCGTCCGGCAGCTTGGCGAAGGCCACCAGATACTGCTTGTCCTGCGGCGGCACGAAACCGGTCGGGGTGCTGGAGAAGCCCAGCCAGGTCAGGCCCATCAGCCCGGCGTAGACCAGCAGAGCGATTCCGCTGCCGCGCAGCACACGGCGCACGGTGCCGACGTAGCCGTGGCTGGTGCGCTCGAACAGGCGGTTGAAGGGGGCGAACAGCCAGCCGCCAAAGAGCTTGTCGAGGCCACGGGAGAAGCGGTCCTTGGGTGCATCGTGGCCCTTGAGCAGCACGGCGGCCAGGGCCGGCGACAGGGTCAGCGAGTTGAACGAGGAAATCACCGTGGAGATGGCGATGGTCAGGGCGAACTGCTGGTAGAACTGCCCGGTGAGGCCGGAGATGAAGGCGGAGGGCACGAACACTGCGCAAAGCACCAGCGAGGTGGCGATGATTGGCCCGGTGACTTCCTTCATGGCGCGTTTGGTGGCTTCGACCGGCGTCAACCCCAGGCCGAGATTGCGCTCGACGTTCTCCACCACCACGATGGCATCGTCCACCACGATGCCGATGGCCAGCACCAGGCCGAACAGCGACAGGGCGTTGAGGGAGAAGCCGAACAGGTGCATCACCGCGAAGGTGCCGATCAGCGACACCGGCACCGCCGCCAGGGGGATGATCGAGGCGCGCCAGGTCTGCAGGAACAGGATCACCACCAGCACGACCAGGGCGATGGCCTCCAGCAGGGTGTGCACCACTGCCTCGATGGAGCCGCGCACGAACACGGTCGGGTCGTAGACGATGGAATAGTCGACGCCCTGGGGGAAGCTCTGCTTCAGCTCGGCCATGCGCGCGCGCACCGCGTCGGAAATCTCGATGGCGTTGGAACCGGGGCGCTGGAAGATCGGGATGGCCACCGCCGGGTGGTTGTTCAGCAGCGAGCGCAGGGCGTACTGGCTGGAGCCCAGCTCGATGCGGGCGATGTCCTTAAGACGGGTGATCTCGCCGTCCGGGCCTGCGCGGACGATGATGTTCTCGAACTCCTCTTCGCTGACCAGTCGGCCCTGGGTGTTGATCGACAGCTGGAAGCCGGTGTCGCCGGGGGCGGGCGGGGCGCCGAGGGTGCCGGCGGCGACCTGGCGGTTCTGCTCGCGGATGGCCTCGACCACGTCCATGGCGGTGAGACCGCGCGAGGCCACCCGGTGCGGATCGAGCCAGACGCGCAGGGAGTAGTTGCCGAGGCCGAACAGCTGCACGTCGCCCACGCCGTCGAGGCGCGCCAGCTCGTCCTTGACGTTGAGCGCGGCGTAGTTGGACAGGTAGAGCATGTCGTAGCGCTCGTCCGGCGAGGTCAGGTGCACCACCATGGTCAGGTCCGGAGAGGCCTTGTCCACGGTCACGCCGAGGCGCTGCACTTCCACCGGCAGGGTCGGCATGGTGCGGGTCACGCGGTTCTGCACCTGCACCTGGGCGTTGTCCAGGTCGGTGCCGAGGGCGAAGGTGATGGTCAGGGTCAGCTTGCCGTCGGCGGTGGCCTGGGACGACATGTAGAGCATCCCCTCGACGCCGACGATGGCCTGCTCCAGCGGCGAGGCGACAGTCTCGCCGATCACCTTGGGGTTGGCGCCGGGGAAGTTGGCGCGCACCACCACGGTGGGCGGCACTACTTCCGGGTATTCGCCGATTGGCAGCTGGAACAGCGCGATGGCGCCGCCGATCAGGGTTAGCAGCGAAAGCACGGCGGCAAAGATCGGCCGCAGAATGAAGAATTGCGAGAAGTTCATGGCGGCCGACCTCAGCTGCGGGGCGCGCCGGACGGCTTGGCGTCCGGTCCGGCCATGCGGGGTGCGGCGGAGCCATCCACTGCCTGGCGCTGGCGGGCCAGGGCGGCGAGGGTGTCGGCATCGGCCATAGGCACGTTCTGCGGCTCCACGGGGGCACCGGGCAGGGCGCGCTGCAAGCCATTGACCACGACTCGCTCGCCCTTGGCCAGGCCCCGGCGGACGATGCGCAGGCCCTCCAGCTTCGGCCCCAGCTCGACGGCGCGGTAGTTCACGATGTTGTCCTTGCCGAGGACCAGGACGAACTTTTTGTCCAGATCGGTGCCGACCGCCGTGTCCTGGATCAGGGTGGCGGCATAGGTATCGCTACCGACCAGCCTGAGGCGCGCATAGAGGCCGGGGGTGAAGCGCCCATCGGTGTTGTCGAACACCGCGCGGCCGCGGATGGTACCGGTGCGCGGGTTGACCTGGTTGTCGAGAAAGTCCAACTGGCCCAGGTGCGGCTTGCCGTTCTCGCCGGTCAGGCCGAGGTATACCGGGGCGGCGGCGCGGGCATCTCCGCCGTTGCGCCGGGCCCGCTCGGCGTATTTGAGGAAGATACGCTCGTCGGCGTCGAAATAGGCGTAGACCCGGTCGGTGGAGACCACCGTGGTCAGCAGCGCCTGGCCGGCGTTGACCAGGTTGCCGGCGGTGATCTCGGCGCGGCCGACGCGGCCGTCGATGGGCGCGACGACGCGGGTGAAGCCCAGGTCGAGGCGGGCATTGTCCAGCTGCGCCTGGATCGCGGCGAGCGCCGCGCGGGCTTCCTGGGCGGCGCTGGCGCGGGCATCGGCCAGTTCGGCGGAGATGGCCTTGCTGGCGCGCAGGCGCTCGCCGCGCTGCGCTTCCTTGGCGGCGCGGGCGAGGCTGGTGCGGGCCTGCTGCAGCTCGGCTTCCAGACGCTTGACCTCGGCCTCGAAGGGGCGCGGGTCGATCTGGAACAGCAGCTCGCCCTTCTTCACCAGACCGCCCTCGGCGAAGGCCACCCGGTCGATGTAGCCGGACACCCGTGGGCGGACCTCCACCGATTCCGGAGCTTCGAGGCGTCCCGAGAGCTCGTCCCATTCATTGATCGGCTGCTCGATGACTTCGGCGACGCTGACCCGGGCGGGTGGCGGCGACGGGGCGGTTTCCGGGGCCCTGCTGCAGGCGTTCAGCGCCAGCAGGGCGCCGATGGCCAGGGAAAGGCGCCAGGGCCGGGATGGGAACTGTTCCATGTGTGACTCCGCCGGTCGTATGTATGAGTGTGCGGAGTCTGGGGGGGCATGCTAGGCGGCGACGAATCGAATGCCGCGAAGTTGATTATCAGCCGGAGTGATGGGCGGGAGCTGTCTAGGCCAGGCTGTCCGGGTCGCCGCAGAACATCTGGATGCGCGAGCGCAGCCAGCGCTCGGCCGGATCGTTGTCCTGGGCGCCGCGCCAGACCATGTGCAGTTCGAAGGCTGGGGTCGGTAGGGGCAGCGCCTCGGCGCGCACACCGCCCACCGCGGTCAGGGCCGTGGCGGTGTAGTCGGGCACGCTGGCGACGATGTCGGTGCCAGCGAGCAGAGTGCCCAGGCCGTTGAACTGGGGAACGGCCAGCACCACTCGGCGCGTGCGGCCCAACTTGGCCAGTTCATTGTCGATGAAGCCGCAGAGGTCGCCGGCGAAGGATACCAGCGCATGGGGCCGCGCGCAGTAATCGTCCAGGCTCAGCGCGCCGGGGATGGCATCGGCCCGCAGCAGTCGCGGCATGCTCCGGCGCAGCACCCGGCGCTTGGCATTGGCCGGCAGCTCCTCGGTGTAGCCGACGCCCACCGAGATCTCGCCCGAGGCCAGCAACTGCGGCATCAGCAGGTAGTTGGCGCGGCGCACCACCAGGGCGATGCCGGGCGCCTCGGCGCGCAGGCGGCGCAGCAGCGGCGGCAGCAGGGCGAACTCCACGTCGTCGGAGAGGCCGATGCGGAACACCGCCGCACTGGTCGCCGGAGCGAAGTCGGCTGCCCGGCTCACGGCGGTGGAGATCGAGTCCAGGGCGGGGGACAGCAGGGCGAAGATCTCCTGGGCTCGGGCGGTCGGCTCCATGTTGCGGCCGGTACGGATGAACAGCGGGTCGTCGAACAGGTTGCGCAGGCGAGCCAGGGCCGCGCTGATCGCCGGTTGGCCGAGAAAGAGTTTCTCTGCCGTGCGGGTCACGCTGCGCTCGTGCATCAGCGACTCGAAGACAATCAGCAGGTTCAGGTCGAGGCGGCGCAGATCGTTGCGATTCATGGGAGCTCGTCCGTTGGGCTGAGAGAAAGGTGCAGGCAGGGCTGGCGCACGTCAAGGGCGCGGCCGACAGGCCCGGGAGGGCGGCGGATCAGCGACGTGCATATCGACTATCGAGGCGCGGCAGGTGGAGTTGCCGGGGTGGCCCGGCTAGAGTCCGGGGCAATGGCTTCGAGACTGAGGTGGATGTAAACGATGTCCCGCATGATCCGTTTCCATGAATTCGGCGATGCCGGCGTGTTGCGCCTGGAGGAGCTGCCGACTCCGCGGCCGGGGCCGGGCGAGGTGCTGGTGCGGACCCAGGCGCTGGGCCTGTGCTGGTACGACGTGCTGTGGCGGCAGAACCTCGCCCCCGAGCGGGCGCGGCTGCCGGCCGGGCTGGGCTATGAACTGGCCGGTCGGGTGGAGGCGCTAGGCGAGGGGGTCGCCGATCTCGCTCCCGGCATGGCGGTCGCCAGCTTCCCGGCGCACTCGCCGAACCGCTATCCGGCCTGGGGCGATCTGGTGCTGATGCCCCGCACCAGCCTGACGGCCTATTCCGAGACGCTCTCCGCACGGCAGGCGGCGGTGCACTATACGCCCTACCTGTATGCCTACTTCGCCCTGGTCGGCCTGGCCCGGCTGCGCCCCGGCCAACGGGTGCTGGTCACCGAGGCCGGGCACTGCCTGGCGCCGCAGGCGGTGCAGCTGGCCAAGGCCCTCGGCGCCGAAGTGATCGCCGCCACCAGCCGGCCGGCAAGCCGGGAGTTCATCCGCCGGATGGGCGCCGACAAGGTCATCGTCACCGAGGAGCAGGATCTGGTGCTGGAAGTGCAGCGCCATACGCGCGGCGAGGGCGTCGAAGTGGTGCTGGATCAGTGCGGCGGGCCGCAGATGAAGCTGCTCGGCGATCTGGCCGCGCTGCGCGGCAAGCTGATCCTCTACGGACTCAACGGCGGCAACGATGCGAGCTTCCCGGCCTGCGCGGCCTTCCAGAAGCACCTGCAGTTCTTCCGCCACTGCATCCTGGACTTCACCGGCCATCCCGAGCTGGGCATAGAGCCCGACCGCGAGGTCGTCCAGGCGGCGCTGCGGCATATCGACGAGCTGACCACGCAGGGACTGTTGCGACCGCCCATCGACCGGGTGTTCACCTTCGAGAATTTCATCGTGGCGAACCGCTACCTGGAAGGCTGCCCCGATCGCGGGCGCGTGGTGCTCGAGTTGCCGGTCGGCTGATGGGGCGTGCCGGTGAGTCCCAGCGGCGGGAAGATGGCATAGACTGCAATGGATATTCACGATGGAGCCCGCAATGTCTCAGATTCTCCCGCCCCTCGCCGAGCTGGACGAGCACGCCCGGGTCGAGCCTTCCTTTGCCCAGTGGCGCCAGGGCTATGGTCCCCTGCAGCATGCCGCTGAAACCCAGGCCGGGGTGTTCCGCCTGGCTCACCAACTGGTCCAGGCCAGCCTGCAGCCGGATGTGGCCAGCGTCTACCGCCTGCTGCACGCACTCGACCGGCTGACCGCTGCGGGTCTCTGGCTGGTGGTGCACATGACCTATGCCCGGCGCGTGCGCCTGGATGGTGCGCCGCTCGCGGCCGAGGACTTCAAGGCCAGTCCGGAGGGCCATACCGGCGGCGCGCTGAACATGGTGCCGGCCTATGCCGGCTACCTCGCGCTGAACGTCCTGAGCGGCGAGAACCGCGGCTGGCTGATGGGCCAGGGACACTGCGTGGCGGCCATCGATGCGCTGAATCTGCTGACCGGTAACCAGTTGCCCGAGCAGGCCCGCGCCTATCCCTGCGACGAGGCCGGCATGACCCGCCTGGTGCAGGATTTCTACGGCTACCGGCAGGCCGCCGACGGCCGTCCGGCCGCGCCGCTGGGCAGCCATGTCAACGCCCATACCGCCGGCGGGATCGCTGAGGGTGGCTACCTGGGCTTCGCCGAGCTGCAGTATGCGCACCTGCCCCTGCCCGGGGAGATCCTGGTGGCCTTCCTCTCCGACGGCGCCGCCGAGGAGCAGCGCGGCAGCGACTGGATGCCGCGCTGGTGGCGCGCCGAGGACTGCGGCGTGGCGTTGCCGGTGATGATCGCCAACGGTCGGCGCATCGAGCAGCGCACCGAGCTGGGCAGCCACGAGGGGCTGGAGGGTTTCCGCCAGCACCTGCGCCGCTGTGGCTTCGACCCGATCGGCTTCGACGGCCGCGATCCGGCGGCCTTCGCCTGCACCCTCTGGGAAATGCAGCAGCGCCTGGGGAGGCGGGTGGAGGAGCTGGAGCGGGGCATCCTGCGCTACCCGCTGCCGATTCCCTACGGCATTGCCGAGACGGTGAAGGGCTTCGGCTTCTACGGCGCCGGCAGCAATGCCGCGCACAACTTGCCGCTGCCGGGCTGTCCGCGGCGCGACACCGATTCGCGGGAACTGTTCAACCACCATGCGGCGGCGTTGTGGGTAGCGCCCAAGGAGCTCTCCGCCGCCTGCGCCCTGTTCGCCGCCGCGCGCCAGGGACGCCCACTGGCGCGCGACAACCCGTTGGCCGTGCGCCACCCACCGGCGCCGGCGATGCCCGCACTGCACTACTGCAAGCCGGGCGAGCAGAACTCGCCGATGACCGCGCTGGACCGTTTCTTCGTCGATCTGGTGCTGGCCAATCCGGGGCTGCGCCCGCGGGTCGGCAATCCGGACGAGCTGGCCAGCAACCGTCTGGGCGGCGTGCTCAAGGCGCTCAAGCACCGTGTCTGCCAGCCCGAAAGCGAGCTGGAGGCGCTGGATGGCAAGGTCATTACCGCGCTGAACGAAGAGGCGGTGGTTTCCGCCTGTCTGGGCAACCAGGGCGGGCTCAATCTGGTGGCCAGCTACGAGGCCTTCTGCGTGAAGATGCTCGGCGCGGTGCGTCAGTGCCTGATCTTCGCCCGCCAGCAGAAGGAGGCCGGCCGCCCGGCCGGCTGGCTGGGCTGGCCGCTGGTGGCCACCTCGCATACCTGGGAGAACGGCAAGAACCAGCAGTCGCACCAGGACACCACCTTCAGCGAGGCGCTGATCGGCGAGATGGGCGACATGCTGCGGGTGCTCTTCCCGGCCGACCACAACAGCCTGCTGGCCCTGCTGCCGTCCCTCTACGAGGCGCGCGGGCAGTTGGCCTGTCTGGTCGTGCCCAAGCGCGAACGCCCGGTGCTCTTCGATCGCCTGCAGGCCGAGCAGCTGGCCCGCGAGGGGGCGCTGATCGTCGAGGAGCTGGTCGGCGTCGAGCCGCTGCTGCTGATCGCCAACGGCAGCTATCAACTGGCGGAGATGCGCCGCGCGGCCGAGCGCCTGAAGGCAGCCGGTCAGGCCTACCGGCTGGTCTATCTGCAGGAGCCGAGACGCTTTCGCGCACCGCGTGATCACTGGGAGGCGGCCGCGCTGGCCGATGGCGAGCTGATCGCCCGGCTGTTCCCGGACAGCCATGGGCGCCGAGTACTGCTGACCCACATGCGTCCGGAGGTAGCCCGCGGGCATCTCTGGCCGATCCTGCCAGACGCGCGCCGTGCGCTGGCGCTCGGCTACCGCAACGCCGGCGGCACCTTGGACGAGGCCGGCATGCTGTTCGCCAACCGCGCCAGTTGGGCCCATGTCCTGGAGGCCTGCGCCACGCTGCTGGAGGTGCCGGTCACTGTGCTGCTCACCAGAGAGGAGGCCGACATCCTCGCTGGCCACGGCGATCCGGGGCAGTTGCGCGCCCCCGGCGGAGGCGCCTGAGCGACGCCTGTCGCGTCGCCGGCTGCGCCGCTTACAGGTTGCAGTCGGCGGCGCTGTAGCGTTCGGTGGTCACCGGACGGTTGCTCTGGTATTCGCTGAACTGGTAGCGCAGCACCGCACCCTTGGCGAGCAGCTGGCGAAAGCCTCGGTTGCTGCACACGCTGCCCAGCAGCTGTTTGCGCACGGCATCGGGATGGGCGCGCATCTGCTGGGCGTGCGAGGGGCGCACGCTGAGGTGGTTGATCAGCTCGTTGCCTTCCACTGTGTAGCCCTGGTCGAGGATGTCCTCGTTGATCGCCCGCGGGGTACCCGCGCTGCTTTCCTTGGCCACTTTCTCCAGCATTCGGCTCAGCTCGAACTCCTTCAGGGAGGCTGCCAAGGCAGTCGTCGGCAGAAGGAGGCAGAGGGCAAGGGCAGTCGGTCGCAACATGGGAATCTCCTGAAGGTGGGTTGCCGGCGATCCGGGCCGATATTCCGGCAAGTCGAGGCGTCGCATTATAGGTGCGTCGGCGGCGGCGACAATTGCGGTAGACTGGGTTTGTCCGGGTGCTCTGCTAGACTGCGGCTTCCGATTCCTGCCTGTACCAACCACTGTGCCAATCCCCCGTGACCTTTGCGCTGCACCCGTGAACCATGCCGTGTCCCGCCTGCGCGAGGAGCGCCTGGCGCGCAGCCTGAAACCCTTCCAGGCTCGCGGCTCACGGACGCCACGCTGCCCAGCCTGCCGGGTACCGGTCAGCCATTGCCTGTGCGCCTGGCGCCCGCGGGTCGAGGCTGAGTCTGGTGTCTGCCTGCTGATGCACGATATCGAGCCGCTCAAACCGAGTAATACCGGCTGGCTGATCGCTGACGTGGTGGCCGATACCGCCGCCTTCGGCTGGTCGCGTACTGGGGTGGATGCGCGTCTGCCGACGTTGCTCGGCGATCCGCAGTGGCAACCCTACGTGGTGTTTCCCTGCGAGTACGCGGCGCCACAGCGGATGGTCGGCGAGGTGGGCCGGGAGGCGGGCCGGCGGCCGCTGTTCATCCTCCTTGACGCCACCTGGACCGAGGCGCGTAAGATGTTCCGCAAGAGTCCCTATCTCGATGACCTGCCGGTACTCGGTCTGCAGCCGGAGCAGCTGTCGCGCTACCGTCTGCGCCGCTCGAGGCGCGACGATCACCTCTGCACCGCGGAGGTTGCCGCGCTCTGTCTGGAGCTCGCTGGCGACCGGCGTGCAGGCGAGGCGCTGGCGGCCTACCTGGAGGTGTTCACTGCGCACTACTTGGCGGCCAAGCGGAGTTGTCCCGCGGACCTCGACGACGAGATCCATCGGCGTCTGCGCGCCTTTCTTTGACGCTGCTCATCGGCGGAGCTACATGCCGGGCAAGCGAAGCGGTCCCGCCCGTCCAGAAAAACGCGTAAACTGCTGTTTTCCGCCTGAATGACCGGCTGCGCCCGTTCTGCGGGTGTGGAGCCACTGGCAGGTTGCTTGTCCTGTCCCGGCTCGCTGTCGCATCAGGTCTTTATAACAAGAAACGAGATCTGCCAATGCTTTCTTATGAAATTCTGATCGCCGACGACCATCCGCTGTTCCGCAGTGCCTTGCAGCAGGCCCTGACCCTCGGGCTGGGCCCCGTGGTGCGGCTGGTGGAGGCGGACAGCATCGCCGCGCTGGAGGTCCGCCTGGAGGAAAAGGCGGACTGGGACTTGGTTCTGCTCGATCTCAACATGCCCGGCGCCCACGGCTTTTCCGGGCTGGTCCTGCTGCGCGGGCAGTACCCGCAGATTCCGGTGGTGATGATTTCCGCCCAGGAGGACGCCGCAGTGGTGGCGCGGGCCCGTGAATTCGGCGCAGCCGGTTTCATCCCCAAGTCCAGCGCCCTGGAGACCCTGCAGCAGGCGGTGCGTGCAGTGCTCGACGGCGACGAGTGGTGGCCGCCACAGATCCAGGAGACGATCAGCGTTTCCGCCGAGGCGAAGGCCGCCAGTGCTGGCCTGGCCAGCCTGACGCCACAGCAGTTCCGAGTGCTGAGCATGGTCTGCGACGGCCTGCTGAACAAGCAGATCGCCTACGAGCTGAGTGTCTCCGAGGCGACCGTCAAGGCCCACGTGACAGCGATCTTCCGCAAGCTCGGGGTGCGCACTCGCACCCAGGCGGCCCTGCTGCTGCAGCAGCTGGAATCGCTGCCGGTCTGACCGTTCCCGGCGCAGCCGCCACTCGCTAGGCGATCGGCGGCAGGATGATCTCGTCGCTGCGCCGCACCCCGATTGTCAGTGCTCGGCATTGCTCGAGGAATTCGCGCATGGCCGCGGTATGCAGCTTCTGCCTGTGCCAGAGGAAGCAGAACTGTCGCTTCAGGTCCAGCTCCGGGGTTTCCACCGGCACCAGGCTGCCGCGGCGGAAGGCATCGCGCAGCGCCAGGCGGGAGATGCAGCCGATGCCCAGGCTGGACTCGACCGCCCGCTTGATCGCCTCGGTATGCTCCAGCTCCAGGCGGATGTTCAGCGCCGGGCGATGATGGCGCATGGCCTGGTCGAAGGTCAGGCGGGTGCCCGAACCCTGTTCGCGGAGAATCCAGGCTTCGCCGGCGAGCTCGTCCAGGTTTGCCCGGCCGCGCTGTGCCAGCGGGTGCTGCGGGGCGCAGAACACTACCAGTTCGTCTTCCACCCAAGGCTGCAGCTCCACGTCGGGATGCTGGCAGCTGCCCTCGATCAGGCCGAGATCCAGCTCGTGGTTGGCCACCTGCTGGACGATGTGTGCGGTGTTCTGCACATGCAGCCGGACCCGCGACTGCGGATGGCGCTGCATGAAGGCGCCGATCAGCAGGGTCGCCAGGTAGTTGCCCACGGTCAGGGTGGCACCGACGGCCAGCGAACCGAAGCCCTCCTTGCCGTCGAGCAGATCCTCTATTTCCCGTGCCTGGTTGAGTAGCGCCATCGCCTGGGGTAGCAGCTGCCGACCCAGGGCGTTGAGTCTGAGACGCTTGCCGACGCGATCGAAGAGTTGGCAGTCGGATTGACGTTCCAGCTCGGTCAGCGAGGTACTGGCCGCAGATTGGGAAAGGGCGAGGGATTCGGCGGCGCGGGTGACACTTTCCAGGCGTGCCACAGCGGCGAAGACTTCGAGCTGGCGCAGGGTGAATCGCATATCTATATAACCGATTATCTATATCTTGATAATTTGCTTAACAGATAGTTTGCCGCCTCCTAGAATTGACGGCAATCGTACTGCCAGGCAGCGCCACATTTCGAAGGAGCCCCGAATGAGCAATCTGAACGTAGAGCGTGTCCTCAGTGTTCACCACTGGAACGATACCCTGTTCAGTTTCAAGACCACCCGCAACCCCGGCCTGCGTTTTGAGAACGGTCAATTCGTGATGATCGGTCTGGAGACCGAAGGGCGCCCCCTGATGCGGGCCTACAGCATTGCCAGCCCGAACTATGAGGAGCATCTCGAGTTCTTCAGCATCAAGGTGCAGAACGGCCCGCTCACCTCGCGTCTGCAGCACCTGAAGGAGGGCGACGAGCTGATGGTCAGCCGCAAGCCCACCGGCACCCTGGTGACCGGCGACCTGCTGCCCGGCAAGCACCTCTACATGCTCAGCACCGGTACCGGCCTCGCGCCCTTCATGAGCCTGATCCAGGATCCGGAGGTCTACGAGCGCTTCGAGAAGGTGGTGTTGCTCCACGGCGTGCGTCAGGTCGACGAGCTGGCCTACCAGCAGTTCATCATCGAGCACCTGCCGGAGAACGAGTATTTCGGCGATGCGGTGAGGGAGAAGCTGATCTACTACCCCACGGTCACCCGCGAGCCCTACCGCAACCAGGGACGTCTCACCGACCTGATGCGCAGCGGCAAGCTGTTCGAGGATATCGGTCTGCCGCCGCTCAACCCGCAGGACGACCGCGCGATGATCTGCGGCAGCCCGAGCATGCTCGACGAGAGCTGCGAGGTGCTGGACAGCTTCGGCCTGAAGATATCGCCGCGCATGGGCGAGCCGGGCGATTACCTGATCGAGCGCGCCTTCGTCGAGAAGTAGGCTGCTTTCCCACCCCGCGAAGCCCGGCCTGTCCGGGCTTCCTTGTTTTCAAGGCGCGCCGCTCATGCCGGCAGCACCTCCAGCACGCGGATCCGCTCCGGCTGCGGGTAGTGCCAGCGCACCTCCACATCCCAGAAACGCACCCCGTAGCGGCGCGAAGGCTCCGGCACCTGATAGGCTGGCCGCGGATCCTGGGCCAGGCACTGCTCGATCAACTCGACCAGCGGCTCGCCCAGGCGCGCAGCATGCGCTTGCGCCTGCTCCAGCGCCGGCTCGCTCCAGTCCAGCGATATCGCCGGCGGCGGCGCTTCGGCGATGGCGTTGCGGGCTGCAGGGAGGCAGTCGGCATAGGGCACGTAGGGCTTGACGTCGAGTACCGGTGTGCCGTCCAGCAAGTCGATGCCGGACAGCCACAGGCGGTCCGCCTCGACCTTCTCCAGCTTGACCACCGATTGGCCGATACCGTTCGGCCGGTGGGTCGAGCGGGTAGCGAACACGCCGAGCGAGCGGTTGCCGCCCAGGCGGGGAGGGCGGACCTTGAGGCGCGGTCTGTCCTCCAGCGCCTGATGGAAGAGAAACAGCAGCCAGACATGACTGACCCGTTCGAGACCCTCGATGGCCTGTCCACGATCGAAGGGCGGCAGCAGCTCCAGCACGCCGCGGGCGGCCGGCGCCAGTTGCGGCTGGCGCGGAATGGCGAATTTTTCCTTGAAGCAGGAGCGCAGGTAGCCGATCGGCGAAACGGAATGGGACATGGTGACAGGCGCATTCGGGCGGGCCGCCATGGTAGCGCATTCGATGCACGGCTGCCCCGTCAGGGGGAGCTGTCGGCCTTGTGCGGGTCGTTCTTGCGCAGACCGCGGACGTTCATCAGCGCCAGACACAGTTGCAGAACGATCAGGGCCCAGGCATGGGCATGCCAGCCCCAGAGGATCCATAGCGCGTTGCTGAGCAGAAAGCACCAGAAACCGATGGTGCGCCTGCGCAGGTTCAGCGAACCGATCAGCCAGGCTGCCACCACGGTGACAACCATTGCCGGCCATTGGGTCAGATCGAGCCAGTCCACCTGAGCATCCTTCCCGTCGTGCCAGCCGGCCGAGGGAAGCGAGCAGGCCGGAGGCTTCCACTCATTGATAGCCTCCAGCGCAGTGGACGCTCAGCGGAGCGCCCGCCGTGAGCCGGCGGGCTTGGAGCACGGACTTACTTCAGCTCCACCAGGGTTTCGGCGATCTTCTGCTTCCACAGCGCCGGACCGGTGATGTGCACCGATTCGCCCTGGCTGTCGACGGCCACGGTGACCGGCATGTCCTTGACCTCGAACTCGTAGATGGCCTCCATGCCCAATTCCGGGAAGGCCAGGGTCTTCGAGCCCTTGATCGCCTGGGCGACCAGGTAGGCGGCACCGCCGACGGCCATCAAGTACACGGCCTTGTTGTCCTTGATCGCATCGATGGCAATCGGGCCGCGCTCGGACTTGCCGATCATGCCCAAGAGGCCGGTGCTTTCGAGGATCTGGCGGGTGAACTTGTCCATGCGGGTCGCGGTGGTCGGGCCGGCCGGGCCGACCACCTCGTCGCGCACCGGATCGACCGGGCCGACGTAGTAGATGAAGCGGCCCTTGAGGTCCACCGGCAGCTGCTCGCCCTTGTTCAGCATGTCGACCATGCGCTTGTGCGCGGCATCGCGACCGGTGAGCATCTTGCCGTTGAGCAGCAGGGTCTCGCCCGGCCTCCAGCTCAGCACTTCCTCCGGAGTGACGGTGTCCAGGTTGACGCGGCGGGCGCTTGGGCCGGCTTCCCAGACAATTTCCGGGTAGGCGTCCAGCGGCGGGGCTTCCAGACTGGCCGGGCCGGAGCCATCGAGCACGAAGTGGGCGTGACGGGTGGCTGCGCAGTTGGGGATCATGCACACCGGCAGGGACGCGGCGTGGGTCGGGTAGTCCTTGATCTTCACATCGAGCACGGTGGTCAGGCCGCCTAAGCCCTGGGCGCCGATGCCCAGCCGGTTGACCTTGTCGAACAGCTCGAGGCGCAGCTCCTCAATACGGTTCTGCGGGCCACGAGCCTTCAGCTCATGGATGTCGATCTCGTCCATCAGCGACTCCTTGGCCAGCAGCGCAGCCTTCTCGGCGGTACCGCCGATGCCAATGCCGAGCATGCCCGGCGGGCACCAGCCGGCGCCCATTTCCGGCACGGTCTTGAGCACCCAGTCGACGATCGAGTCGGAGGGGTTAAGCATGGTCATCTTCGACTTGTTCTCGGAGCCGCCGCCCTTGGCCGCAACATCCACTTCCACCTTGTCGCCGGGGACGATGGAGTAGTGGATAACCGCCGGAGTGTTGTCCTTGGTGTTCTTACGGCTACCGGCCGGGTCGGCCAGGATCGAGGCGCGCAGGACGTTTTCCGGCAGGTTGTAGGCGCGGCGCACGCCCTCGTTGATCATGTCGTCTACACTCAGGGTGGCGCCGTCCCAGCGGACATCCATCCCGACCCTGACGAACACGGTGACGATGCCGGTGTCCTGGCAGATCGGGCGATGGCCGGTGGCGCACATGCGAGAGTTGATCAGGATCTGGGCAATGGAATCGCGGGCAGCCGGCGACTCTTCGCGCAGGTAGGCCTCGTGCATGGCCTGGATGAAGTCGACGGGATGGTAGTAGGAGATGAACTGCAGGGCATCGGCGACGCTTTGAATCAGGTCGTCTTGCTTGATCACGGTCATGCTGCGCTCCTTTAATTGGGCAGGAACTTCGATGCGCCGAACCCATGTCCGGTGCGGAAAATCGCCGCAGTATAACGTGCCTCGGATGACCGGGAGCAATCGCTTGGGCCAAAGGCGTAGTACGGCTAGGCAGACGGTTCGGCGGCCGGTAGAGTGCTCCACTGGTGTTGCCACGGGATGGACCCCATGAGCACTTCGACTGCGCGGCTGGAGCCGAAAGCCTTGCAACGTCTGTTGCTGAACCGCTTTGCCATGGCTTTGGGAACCTACGCCCTGGCGTTGCTGCTGCTAACGCTGGCATTCGCGACCGGTCATGGCCAGGTTCCGTTCGCCATGCTGCTGCTCGGCGCCGTTCCGTTCGTTCTGAGCCAGTTGGTCTTCTTCCTGCTGCTGCGCAGTGGGCGCAACCTGCGCTTCCGGGATCCCGGGATGACCGAGGCGCAGGTGCTGGTTGCCCTGTTCTGGCAGACCAGCCTGCTCGGCTGCCTGGACGACGAAGCCCGCGGCACCTTGCTGGCATTCTATGTACCGATCCTGCTGTTCGGCCTCTTCCAGCTGCGCCCGCGCGCCTTCATCCGCTGTGCGGCCCTCGCCTTTGTCGGTCTCGTCAGTCTCGAGTTGTGGGATACCTACCGCTTGCAGCCGGCCTCCCCCGAGCCGCCTCTCCTGCAACTGGCGACCCTGTTCGCCGTACTCTTCTGGCTCTGCCTGTTTGGCCGCTACATCAATGCGATGCGCCAGCGGCGCCATGCTCTGGTGGCGCACCAGAACACCCGGCGCGGGATGATGCGCCAGCTCGAGGATCAGGCCTCCACCGACGAGCTGACCGGGCTCTGCAACCGGCGGCATTTCCTGCGCCTGGCCGAGCGCGAGCTGATCCGCCTGCCGGCGCAGGCCCAGTACGGCCTGGCCCTGATCGACCTCGACCATTTCAAGCAGATTAACGACCGCTATGGACATGCTGTCGGGGATCGGGTCCTGCAGACCTTCGCGACGCTGGCACAGGCCTGTCTGCGCGAGGGCGACGTGCTGGCCCGCTACGGCGGCGAGGAGTTCGTGCTGCTGCTGCCCAATGCCAACCTGGACCAGATCTCGGTCTGCTGCGAACGGCTGCGCGAGGCCTTTGCTGCCGCCGAACCCCTGGGGCTGCCGCTAGGCGGTCTCAGCCTGTCGGTCGGCATGACCCGCCTGCAGCATGGCGACAACCTGGACCTCGCCCTGCAGCGTGCCGACCAGGCCCTCTACTGGGCCAAGCACAACGGCCGGAACCGTTGCGAGGCGAGCTGGGAGTCCATCGACGCCGATACCACCGGTCGCCGCTCGCCATCCTCATGAAATGCAATGGCCGCCCGCAGGAGCGGCCATTCGGCTCAGACCAGCGGCTCGCCCACGTGCAGGATCTTCATGCCGTTGGTGCCGCCGGTAGTGTTGTATCTGTCGCCCTTGGTGAGGATCACCCAGTCGCCCGGCTCGACCACTCCACGCTTGAGCAATTCGTCCACCGCCGCCTGGCTGAGCTTTTCCGGCGGCACGCTCGCAGGGTCGAAGGGCACCGTGTAGACGCCGCGGAACAGCGCTACCCGCGCCTGGGTTTCGCGGTGCGGCGAGAAAGCGAAGACCGGCACCGAGGAACGGATGCGGGACATGATCAGCGGGGTATAGCCGCTCTCGGTGAGGCTGATGATCGCCTTCACGCCGGGGAAGTGGTTGGCGGTATATATGGCGGCCAGGGCGATGCTTTCGTCGCAGCGTTCGAAGGTATGGCCGAGGCGATGGCTGGAGCGAGTGCTGGTCAGGTGCCGTTCGGCGCCCAGGCAGATACGTGCCATGGCCTGTACTGCCTCCACCGGGTATTCGCCGGCGGCGCTTTCCGCCGAGAGCATCACCGCATCGGTATTGTCGAGCACCGCGTTGGCCACGTCCGAGACTTCCGCACGGGTCGGCATCGGGCTGTGGATCATCGACTCCATCATCTGTGTCGCGGTGATCACCGCCTTGTTGTAGCGGCGCGCGTGGAGAATGATCTTTTTCTGGATACCGACCAGTTCGGCGTCGCCGATTTCCACGCCGAGATCGCCGCGCGCCACCATCACCGCATCGCTGGCACGGATCAGGCCGTCGAGGGCCGCGTCGTCGGCCACCGCCTCGGCGCGCTCGATCTTGGCCACCAGCCAGGCCTTGCCGCCGGCCTCGTCGCGCAGGCGCCGGGCTAGCTCCATGTCGGCGGCGTCGCGGGGGAAGGACACTGCCAGGTAATCCAGGTCCAGTTCCGTGGCCAGCTTGATGTCGACCTTGTCCTTGGCGGTCAGGGCCGGCGCGGTGAGACCGCCGCCACGGCGGTTGATGCCCTTGTGGTCGGACAGCGGGCCACCGATCAGCACCGTGCAGTGTAGTTCGTCGGCAGTTTTCTCGCGGACCTGCATGACCACTCGGCCGTCGTCGAGCAATAGCTCGTCGCCGGTGTTGCAGTCCTTCACCAGATCCGGGTAGTCGATGCCGACCACCTCCTGGGTGCCCGCATCGCGCGGATGGGTGACGGAGAAGCGGAAGCTGTCGCCTTCCTTCAGTTCGATGCGCTTGTTGGCGAACTTGGCGATGCGGATCTTCGGCCCCTGCAGGTCGCCGAGCAGGGCGACGAAGCGGCCATGCTTGGCGGCCAACTCGCGGACCAGATGGGCACGGGCGCGGTGTTCGTCCGCGGTGCCGTGGGAGAAGTTCAGGCGGGCGACATCGAGCCCGGCGAGGATCAGTTGCTCGAGCCGTTCGGGCGAACTGCTGGCAGGACCGAGGGTGGCGACGATTTTGGTGCGGCGAAACGTCATGCGGAACTCCTTATGGGACGCTGTCGCCGAGGCTACTACGCCAGGGGGCTGTAGTCATTGTCATGCCGCACTACTTTCCTCGGGCTGCGGCTTGAGCACTAGGAGGTCGCACGCCACCGCCTCCAGCACCCGCTCGGCAGTATTGCCGATCAGCGCATTGTCCAGATGGCCGCGGGCGACGGCGCCCATCAGCAGCAGATCGATCTGCCGGTCGCGCACGAAGCGGGGGATCAGCTCCTCCGGATAGCCCTGCTCCAGGTGGCGGTGACTGGCGGGAATCGCGTAGGGCGCGAGCAACTGCTCGAAGGCCAGGCGGTGCTGCCGGCTACCGCGCTCGACATAGGCGTCGTAGGTGGCGACCAGCTCGGCATCGAAGACCAGGCTGCGCGGCAGTGGCGCGTAGCAGTGCAGGTAATGGGCGTCCAGCTGCAGGCGCTCGGCCAGCTCGCGAGCACTGTCGATCAGGCGATGATCGAGATGAGCCGGCTTGTCGGCACTATGCAGCGGATCGAGGGCTGCGCACAGGCGCCGGCCCCGCCACTGGCCGTGATGCACCAGCCAGAGCGGTGCCGGACAGTGGCGCAGCAGTTGCCAGCAGGTGTTGCTCAGCAGCAGGCGCTTGAGCAGGCCGTGGCTGTGGGTGGCGGCCCTGAAGACCAGATCCGGTTTCAGCTCCTCGACCCTGGCCAGGATCGTCCTGTGCAGCGGCTTGCCCCAGCGTACCTCGACCTGCACCTGCAAGCCCTCGGCGCGCAGCGGCGCGGCCAGCTCTTCGAGTCGCGTCTGGCGGTGGGCGAGCAGCGCGGTGCGCGCCTGCTCGGTCTGCCGGCTGTCGAACAGCAGGCTGCCATCCAGGGCCGGCTCGAATTCACAGACCAGCAGTTCCAGGGCTGCGCCGGTATTGCGAGCCAGCCAGGCGGCCCGCTCCAACGCCGGCTGAGCCTCCCGGGTGGGGTCGATCACGACGAGCAACTGGCGCAGGTTCATCATTGTCTCCTTGGCTCTTGGCATTTCGCAGTGCATCCGGGCGGCGACCTGGATGTCCGATGCGTAACAGACTAACCCAAGCGCGATATCCCGTAGCGACGGGAGCATAAAAGCCAAACGGCTGGTCTGATAATGGAACACTGGTTCCTAACCGACCTTGCGGTCATACTCAAGTCCCGGACTAGCGATTTGTCATTCATTATGCCTATCCAGCGCCGCATCGAGCGTCACCAGCTTCCTTACTACCTCAAGGTGTTCAATCGGATCACCGACAAGCCCATGGGTTACATCGGCAACATTTCCCGGGAAGGTCTCATGCTGATCAGTCCATGGCCGATGCTGGTGCTCGCCGAGTTCGACATGCGCCTGAAGATCCCGGGACGCGAAGGCCCGCCGTACCACATCGACTTTTCCGCCATCTGCCGCTGGACCCGGGAGGACGTGACGCCTGGCAACTTCGACTCGGGCTTCGAGCTGGCCGATCCGCCCGCCGAATACCTCGAGCTGGTCGAGGTCCTGCGCCAGTACTTCACCTTCCGTCCCAGCGCCGCGTCGGCCTGAGCCGGCCAGCGCCTACAGCACTCCGGCCCGCTTCCAGGCCAGATAGCGGCCCACCAGCTCGGGGCCCAATTCGGCGGGGCGCACGTCGAGCAGCGGGATGCCCGCCGCCGCCAGGCGCTCGTGCAGAGCTGCGCGGGTGTTCAGATAGTCGACCGTGCCGCAATAGGCCACGGCGTCCGCATGATTTTCCACCGGCATGCGGCACAGCCGGTCGAGCACTTCCTCACGCAAGCTGGCGACCAGCACCCGATGGCGGCGGGCCAGGCGGCGGACTGCCGTCGGCAGCTCGCCGTCGTCCTCGTCGCGCAGGTTGCTCAGGATCACCACCAGGGCGCGGCGGCGTTGGCGGCGCAGCAGCAGGTCCGTCGCGGCGGCGAAATCCGCCGGGCGGCGGGTGGTCTGCAAATCGTGGACGGTGTTGAGCAGGATGTTCAACTGGGCGCCGCCCTTGGCCGGGGCCAGGTAGCGGTCCTGCTCGCCGGCGAGGGTCGCCAGCCCCACCGCGTCGCCCTGGCGCAACGCCACGTAGGTGAGCAACAGGCAGGCGTCGAGGGCGTGGTCGAAGTGGGCGAGCTCACCGTCCCGGCTGCGCATATGCCGGCCGCAGTCGAGCAGGAAGAGGATCTGCTGGTCGCGCTCGTCGTGGTATTCGCGAACGATGGGTGTGTGCTTGCGCGCTGTCGCTTTCCAGTCGAGCTGCCGCAGGGTGTCGCCGTCGCGGAACTCGCGCAGCTGGTGGAAGTCCTGGCCGAGGCCGCGGCGCGGTAGCTGGCGCACGCCGAGGCGGCCGAGCCAGGTGTCCACCGCCATCAGCTGGGCCCGGTAGAGGCGGGTGAAGTCCGGGTAGACGCGGGTCTCGCCAGGCAGTTCCAGATGGCGGCGTCCCTGCCACAGCCCGAGCAGGCTGGGCAAGGCGATCTCACAGCGCAGGAAGCGGAAATGCCCGCGCTCGAGGGGGCGGATCCGGTAGCTGCACTCGGTATGCACGCCAGGCAGCAGTTTCAGGCGCAGCGGCAGAGGTTCGCCGGCCATGCCGGCCGGCAGGTGGTCGAAGATTTCCACGGATAGTGCCAGACGGTAGTCGTGCTCCAGGCTCAGATGCACCTCGCTCCAGCGGCCCTGTGGCAGATGGCCTGGCAGCCGGCGTCTCAGGCGGGGCGAGGGGCGCCAGTGCAGCCAGACGGCATCGAGGCCAGCGAGCAGCAGCAGGGCGAGCAGAAGCCCCCACCAGAGCGCCTCGAGGGTCGGCGACCCCTGGCCGTGCAGGGCCGACTGGGCACCGAGCGGCAGGGCGGCGAGGAACAGTGCAGCGAGCAGGGCGAGGAGCCGGCGCGACGGCTTCATGGCCGCGGCACCGCGACCTGGTCGAGCAACTGCTGCAGCACCTGGTCCACCGACAGACCCTCGATGTCCAGCTCCGGCGCCAGGCATACGCGGTGGCGCAGCACGGCTAGGGCGCAGCCCTTGATGTCGTCGGGGAGCACGAAGTCGCCGCCGCGCAGCAGGGCGCGGGCCCGGCTGCAGCGCACCAGGTCGATCGATGCGCGCGGCCCGGCGCCCAGGGTCAGGCCGGACCACTCGCGGGTATGGCGCACCAGGCGCACGGCGTAGTCGAGCACCTGCTCGTCGAGCGGTAGCTCGCTGGCCAGTTGCTGCAGCGCCAGCACGTCGGCGGCTTGCAGCAGGGGACGCAGCGAGGCGACCTCGAGCATGTCGGCGCGGGTCGAGTGGGCAACCTGGCGGACCAGGGCCAACTCGTCCGCGGCCTCCGGGTAGTCCATGCGCAGCTTGAGCATGAAGCGGTCCAGTTCGGCCTCCGGCAGCGGGTAGGTGCCTTCCTGCTCGATCGGGTTCTGTGTGGCCAGCACCAGAAACGGCTGCGGCACCGGCAGGGCGCGGCCTTCCAAGGTTACCTGGCGTTCCTGCATGACCTCCAGCAGGGCCGCCTGGGTCTTGGCCGGGGCACGGTTGATCTCGTCGGCGAGCAGCAGATGGGTGAACACCGGCCCCTTGCGCAGCCTGAACTGTTCGCTGTGCAGGTCATATACGGCATGCCCGGTGACGTCGCTGGGCATCAGGTCGGGGGTGAACTGTATGCGCCCGAAGTCGCCGCCGAAGCAGCGTGCCAGGGCCCGTACCAGCAGGGTCTTGCCCAGTCCCGGAACGCCTTCGACGAGGACGTGGCCGTTGGCGATCAGCGCGGTCAGCAGGTCGTCGATGGCCGCCTGCTGGCCGATCACCGCCTTGCGGATCTCCTCGCGCAGGGCCTGGAGCAGCTGGCCGGCCTGCTGGCGGGAGAGCGTCGGGGGAGAGCTGGCATCGTTCATAGGGCGTTCCTGAGTCGTTGCAGGTCGGCGACCTGGCGGGTGAAGTCGGCGGCGGACAGCGCCTTGCCTGGCGGCCGCATGAGCTGGCCGATGTGCTCCGCCGGCATCTGCCCGAGCCGGGCGAGTAGCTGCCACTGCCCGTCTTCGGGCAGTTCGGCGAAGCGCGGGGCGCGGTGTCCGGCGCGGCGCCGAATGTCCTGCTGCAGTCCTTGCAGCAGGCTGGCCTGGCCGCAGCGGCGGAGCAGGAAATCGGCACCGGCGCGCAGGTGCTCCTCCAACTGCCGGCGCGCCGGGCGGGCGGCCGGCAGCGGCGGGCCCTGGCGCAGGCCGGCGTGCCACAACAAGCCACCGACCAGCAGGGCCAGCGCCAGCAGGGCCGCGGGGAAATGGCGCAGCAGCAGGGTCGCCAGGCCGTCGCTGGCGACCCGGTAGACCAGGGTGACTTGGCTGTCCCGGCTCAGGTACCAGAGCAGCCAGGCGTGGTCATGGGCGCCGATTCCCGGAGTCTCCCAGATCCAGGCGTCGGTCAGCACCGTGGCGCTGCCCCGCCCGTGATGCACCTGCAGCAGATGGGTGGCCTCGCCGCTGTTGGCCCAGGCATAGGCGCGGTTGCGGCTGTCGTATAGGTGAAAGGCATTGTCGAAAGCCAGATAGGCCGGCGTCTTTTCATTCAGCAGGTAGAAGCGGGCCAGTTCCGACCGGCGTCGAACCATGTCCCATGGCTCGCCGATGGCCAGATCCGTGCTGAGATACTGCTGGATGCCCAGCCCGTCCAGTAGCAGGTCGCCGCTACGACCGGCCTTCTCGTCCCATAGCCGCTCGGCGACGAATACCAGGCGCCCGCCGGCCGCTGTCCACTCGAGCACCCGCTCGGCCTGGCGCGGGCTCATGTGCCCGCGTCCGCCGAGCAGCAGCAGGGTTTGGGCGTGCCCGGGGCGGGCCGCAAGGGCTTCCAGTCCGCCAGCGCGACGCACCTCGAGGCCCTGGTGGCGCAGGAAGAGTTCGGCGGCCAGGTAGGGATTGGCGCGAGCTTGCGGCGTCGGGCCGCGCTCAACGATTTCCCGGTAGGGATGCAACTGGCCGAGCAGCCAGGCCCCCAGCAGCGCCAGGGCCAGCCCGACGCTTGCTCCGACGAGGTGGCGTCGTTCGCTCATGCCGCTCGCCCGGCGCCGAACTGGCGCCGCCAGGCGGCGAGCAGTTCGTCCTTCAGTCCGGCCGGCGGCGGACGCCGGCCATAGGCGAGATTCTGCCAGTGCCGGGTCAGGGTTTCGGCAAGGTTCTGCAGCTCGCGCTGGTTCAGCCGGCGGATCCGACGCAATATCTCGCCCTCGGTATCGGCCTCGCTCAGCGGCAGGCGGTAATCCTCGCGCAGGCGTTCGAGCAGGCCGCGGTAGAGCAGGGCGAGCGCCTGTCCGGGATCGCCGGCCCACAGCCGCTCGGCCTCCTCGGCGATGTCCGAAGGCAGCGCAGGCGGCTCGGGCCGGGATGCAGAATGTGCGACCGGTGGCGGCGGGGGACACCGGGCGGACGGCACGTTGCGTCCGGCGAAGGCCGCCAGCCAGTCGCGGTAGCGCCAGGCCAGCAGCACCGCACCGGCGCTGGCAGCCGTCCAGAGGAGGATTTCCAGAGCCCCGGCCAGCCAGCGGGCGAGGCCAAGGGGAGCGAACGGCTGGGCGTCGGCGTCCGGTGCCTGCGGCGGCTCGCCGAACCGCCAGCGGGTGGTCTCCTTGCGCTGGCTGAAGGGCGGTTGCCCGAGCAGGGCCCGGATGTCCGCGCGGGCCACCTGGCGGTTCGGCGCCTGGGCTGGCGGCTGGGCGAAGGCCGTGCCGGGAAGCTGCGTGAGTACGAGGCCGGCGGCGAGCAGCAGGACGCCGGCCGCGCCGTTCAGGCGCCGGCGCAGGCGGTGGAAGGCCACTTCGAGGTCCCAGGCCTCGAGGTGCACACGGCGATTCAGGTAGAGGCTGAAGCCGCAGGCGACATACAGCGGCTCCCAGACCATCAGCACCAGGGCATAGAGCCCGTTGGTCAGATGCTCCAGCCAAAGCCAGTCCGGCGGCGTGCTGTCCAGCAGGTGCTGCCAGTCGAGGTCGACGCTCGCCTGCGCCGGCAGCAGCAGATAAAGGAAGGCCAGCAGGCCGAGCCAGAGTGCCAGCTCCAAGTGCAGGCCGACCAGGGTCAGCCAGCCGGCGCCGCGCTTGCCGCTTCCTGCCGCGAGAACTGCGCGGCGCTGCTGCAGTTCCTTGCTGGTGAGCCCCTCGAGCAGCAGTACCGGCAAATCGAAGCTGCGTGTCAGGCTGAAGCGGCGCCGGGTCAGGCTGGCCAGCAGTTCCGCGCGGAACAGGCTGGGCAGGGCGCGCAGGGTTTCGCCCAAGCGCGGCGTCTCGCCGAACAGGGCGCGGGAGAGGATGAACAGCGGCAGGCGCTCGCCGAGAGGCTTCAGCCACCAGAAGATCAGCAGGGCCCAGCCGGGGCTCTCCCAGAGCAGCAGGCTGAGCAGGGCCAGCAGCGGCAGTCCGGGCAGCGCCCAGGCGAGCATCAGCAGGCCGGCATGGCGCCGTGCCAGCAGTACGCCAAGGTCCATGGCTTCCCAGGGGCTGCGTGGTCGGAGGACCGCGACGCTGTCAGTCGGGCGCATGGCGTGCGCGTCCTGCCAGCAGGAAGTAGGCCGCCACCAGCAGCCAGAGCAGGATGCCGACCGCGTACTTGAGCGGCGCCCCGGTGAAGGTCATGGACGACCAGTAGGCCTCGACGAAGGCAGCGATCAGCAGGAGTAGCAGTACTCCAGCGACCAGCCGCACGCTGCGTGCCGCGGCCTGGCGCAAGGCCTCGCTGCGCGGCAGACGGCCGGGGGCAAACAGGGCCCAGCCGAGCTTGAGACCGGCGGCGCCGGCGAAGGTAATGGCGGTCAGCTCGAAGGCGCCGTGGCCGATCACGAACGCCCAGAAGGTGTCGGTGTAACCAATGCCGGTCAGATGGCCGGCCACCGCACCGATGGACAGGCCGTTGATGAGCAGGAAGAACAGACTGCCGAGGCCGAACAGCAGGCCGCTGGCGAAGGTCTGGAAGGCAATGCCGAAGTTGTTCATGACGTAGTAGCCGAACATCATCCAGTCGGTGGCGGAGCTGCGTTCGCCGAAGCGGCCGAGGCGGCTGGCGTCGGGATCGTACATGGCCTCCAGCTGCGCCACCTGATCGGGGGCGAGCAGGCTGTAGACCAGCTCTGGAAACAGGTAGACGAGCAGGCCCATGACGAACAGGCTGCCGTAGAACAGCAGGCTGGCGGCCAGCACCAGGCGCCATTCCTCGCGCACCAGGCGCGGGAAGCCGCCGAGCAGGAAGCCGATGCATTGCGCACCTAGGCGACTGCGGTGGCGGTAGAACTGGCGGTGGCCGCGCAGCGCTAGCTGCTGCAGTTGTTCGACCAGCCGGCTGCCGTAGCCGCGCTCCTCGGCCAGCGCCAACTGACGGCAGAGACGCCGGTAGGCGGCGGGGAAGTGAAGGCTGTCCGGCCCGGGTCTGCCGTGCTCGAGGGCTTCGAGCTGGCAGGCGAAGTCCCGCCAGTCGGCCTGGTGACGCCGTTCGAATGGGCTCTGCTTCATAGCGGGCCCATGAGTTCGCGGGCGATGCCGAGGAGCCGGGCCTCGGCCTGCTCCTCTGGCACCCGCAGCGACCCGGCGAGAATTCCCGCCAGTTCGCGGCGGCGCCCGGCGGACAGCCTGGCCTGGCGTTCGGCGAAGGCGAGCAGGGCGCGCTGCTCGTCCGCCTGCAGGGCGAAGGGCGCCGGCTGCGCAGAGACCTCGGGCAGGGATGGGCGCGGCTGCGGTCGTTCCCGGTAGACCACCAGGGTGCCGGCGGCCAAGTCGCCCAGGCGCTTGAATGCCGGATGGGTGAGACAGCTGAGGATGCCCAGGGTGTAGCCGAACGGCAGCAGATCGACGAAGCGCAGCAGGTTGCGGGTCAGCGAGGCGGCCCAGCCGACCGGGGTGCCGTCGTCGAGCAGCACCTGCAGGCCGAGCAGCTGCTTGCCGGGCGAGCGGCCCTGGTTGAGCACCTCGAAGAGCACCATATACCACCAGGTGATGAGGAAGAAGAGCAGGCTGGCCAGGCCCATGCCTAACTCGCCGAACTGGCCGAGGCCGAAGAAGGTCAGCAGCAGGAGCAGACCGCGGATCACCAGATCGACGGCGAAGGCGAGGGCGCGTGGCACCAGGCCGGCCGGATGCAGCATGAGGTCGATACCTTCCGGTGTCTCCACCGGGTAGCGGGTATCCAGGGGCGCCTGCCGGGCTGCGCCGACACAGGGCTGGGCGAGGGGCGCAGACATCGGTTGACCGTGCTCGGGAAAGCCCGATGCTAGCCAGCCTCCGGCTGCCAGGCAACCGCGCCGGCCCGGTCCAGGGCGAATGTTAGACTTGCGCCACTCCATCGATGGGAATCCCCTCAGTGACCTCCAGCATATTCTGGTATGACTACGAAACCACCGGCATCAATCCGCGCTGTGACCGTCCCCTGCAGGTGGCGGGGATCCGCACCGACCAAGACCTCAACGAGATCGACACGCCGCTTAATCTCTACTGCCGACCAGCTGACGACATCCTGCCGCATCCGGCGGCCTGCCTGGTCACCGGCATCACGCCGGACCTGCTGGCCGAGCGCGGGCTATGCGAGGCCGAGTTCGTGACCCGCTTGCACGCCGAGCTGGCTCGCCCCGGCACCTGTACGGCAGGCTACAACAGTCTGCGCTTCGACGACGAGATCAGCCGTTACTCGTTCTACCGCAACTTCTTCGATCCCTACGCGCGCGAGTGGCAGGGCGGCAACAGCCGCTGGGATCTGATCGACCTGCTGCGCACCGCCTACGCCCTACGCCCCGAGGGCATCCACTGGCCGCAGGAAGAGGGCCGGGTCACCCTCCGGCTGGAGCGGCTGACTGCGGCCAACGGCATTGATCACGGCCAGGCCCACGATGCCCTGGCCGACGTGCGCGCGACAATCGCCCTGGCTAGGCTGCTGCGCGAGCGCCAGCCCAGGCTGTATGGCTATCTCTACCAGCTGCGCAGCAAGCAGCGGGTGCTGGAGCAGATCAAGCTGTTGCATCCCCTGCTGCATGTCTCCGGGCGTTTCGCCGCCGAGCGCAGCTACTTGGCGGTGGTCCTGCCACTGGCCTGGCATCCGTCCAACCGTAATGCCCTGATCGTCTGCGACCTACAGGTCGACCCGGCGCCGCTGCTCGAGCTAGATGCGAAAGTTCTGCGCCGGCGCCTGTATACCCGTCGCGAAGAGCTGGCGGCCGATGAATTGCCGGTACCCCTGAAACTCGTGCATATTAATCGTTGTCCGGTATTGGCGCCCTTGTCGGTATTGCGGAAAGAGGATATCGGGCGTCTGCAACTGGACATGGCCGAATGCCGAAATCGCGCGGACTTGTTGTGTGCGGCAAAAAGCCTCTGGCAGGAAAAACTGCCTCAAATTTATGTCGGCGATGAATTTCCCGTCAGTGAGGACCCGGAGCAGCAGTTGTATGGCGGATTCTTCGGTGAGCGGGACCGGCGTCTTTGCGAACAGGTGCGCCGTGCCGAGCCCCAAAGTCTGGGCAGGAAAAACTGGGAATTCGACGACGCACGCCTCTCCGAGTTGCTGTTCCGCTATCGGGCACGCAATTTCCCGGAAACTTTGACGGTGGTCGAACGCGAGTGTTGGAGGGAATTCTGCCAGCGGCGTCTGAACGACGCTGCCTGGGGAGCACCCAATACGCTGGAGGACTTCAATACGCAGCTGGAACAAATGCTCGCGCAGGCGGGCGGCGAACAGCTGGCAATACTCGCGGCCTGGCGTGAATATGCACGGCAGTTGCGTGAGCGCTATGCCGTGTGAGGTATTGGGCTAAATCAGGACTGATAAAGGAACGCCGGCAGAACCGGCGTTTCTTTTGCTATCCGGCAATTTCCTGCTCAGTCGAGCAGAGTGGCCCAGCCCTCGACGACATCGGCGCCATACTGGGCTTTCCATTCCTTCAGGGTTTTATGATTGCCCCCTTTGGTTTCTATGGTTTCACCGGTATAGGGATTCTTGTACTGCTTGACCTTGCGTGCGCGCTTGGTGGGCGCAGGGGCGGGCTTGGCGCTGCGCCCACCACGCGCGGTCTTGGCATCCGGATCGAGTAGGGCATTGACGTCACGCAGGGACTTTTGATATTCCCCCATTAGCTTGCGCAGTTTGCCTTCGAATTCCAGTTCCTTCTGCAGCTTGTCGTCTTGGGAAAGATTCTTCAGGCGCTCCTGAAGCTCCTTGATGGCCTCTTCGGTGGCGCGGTATTCGTTGATCAGGGACATTTTACTTACCTTGAACCCCCGGCGGGGTGACTAGACGAGTTCTGGGACAATGATAGTCAGGCATTGTTGGCAAGTAAATAACCTAGAAAACTTTGTTCAACTTTAATTGCAGCCTTTGTCGCAGCCTGCAGAAAGTCGTGGCAGAAATAGCCGGAGCGAAATTTTATAGATCGCTAATACTTGGGCGAAGTCGGCGGTGGCGCGAGTCTGGCCATGAGGGCAGGCAATAGAGTCGCCGGCGTGGTCGTCGAGGTGAATGCTGAAAAACTCGAGTCCGTAGCCGTCGGGCTATTAAAGGTGTTTGGGCAACAGTTCCGTCGCGTCTTGTTTGATGTGCCGGCTCAATCTGGGGCAGCATTGCGATATTCATCATTTATCCGACGGCGCAGTGCTATTCGGCTGTGGCCCGGAGTATTGCGGGAGCTTGTCCGGCCGATTTTCCCATGCTGCCTGGGGGTTACTGAAGTTTTCCAGCGCTGTGGCTAAAATGGTGTTTTCGCGAGTTCTGGAGTTGCCCCCATCATGCATACATTTCGGCTGGTGATCGCCTGCCCCGACCGGGTCGGCATCGTCGCCAAGGTCAGTAACTTCCTGGCCACCTACAACGGCTGGATCACCGAGGCGAGCCACCATTCGGATACCCAGAGCGGCTGGTTCTTCATGCGCCATGAAATCCGCGCGGATTCCCTGCCGTTCGACCTAGAGGAGTTCCGCCACGCCTTCGCCCCGATCGCCCGCGAGTTTTCCATGAAGTGGCGAGTCGCCGATTCGAGCCGGCTCAAGCGCGTGGTGCTGATGGCCAGCCGCGAATCGCACTGCCTGGCCGACCTGCTGCACCGCTGGCACAGTGGCGAGCTGGATTGCGAGATTCCCTGCGTGATAGCCAACCATGACGAGCTGCGCAGCATGGTCGAGTGGCATGGCATTCCTTATTACCATGTTCCGGTCGACCCGCAGAACAAGGAGCCGGCCTTCGCCGAGGTGTCCCGACTGGTCCGGGAGCATGCCGCTGACACCGTGGTGCTGGCTCGCTACATGCAAATCCTGCCGCCGCAACTGTGCCGCGAGTTCGCCATGCAGGTCATCAACATTCACCACAGCTTCCTGCCGTCCTTCGTCGGTGCCCGGCCCTATCACCAGGCCTCGCTGCGGGGGGTGAAGCTGATCGGCGCGACCTGCCACTACGTCACCGAGGAGCTGGACGCCGGCCCGATCATCGAGCAGGACGTGGTGCGCATCACTCACCGGGACAGCGTCGAGGACATGGTGCGGCTGGGCAAGGACGTGGAGAAGATGGTGCTGTCCCGTGGACTACGCTATCACCTCGAGGACCGGGTGCTGGTGCACGACAACCGCACGGTGGTGTTCGCCTGAGGCTGTTCTGACTCAGGCGGGGCCGGAGTCTCCGTTCGGGCAGCGGTTTCCAGCTCATGCGAGACCGCCTCGAAGAGCTTTTCGCCCACGGGCGTTCATTCCAGGCAAGAGCCATGCCCGATGCCACTGTCTTCATCTTCGGTGCCGACCCTTCCGGGGCCGGTTTCCCAGTTCTTTCGCCTGGCGCCCGCGAAGGTTTGCTGCTGCTCGACCTGAAGGATTTCAAGGCGTTGCTCGATTACCTGCGGGACGATCCACAGCGCCTCGGCGAGGACCGTGCACTGTTTACCCCACCCTCGGCCCAGGCGCTGCTGCGTCGTCTGGCGACCCTCGAGCAGCAGAGCGTCGAGGCGTTGTTCGGCGAGCCGGCCCTGCAACTGGACGATCCGCTGCAGCCGGAGGCGGGCGGCCGTGGCGTCGTCCATCTGCTCGACGCCAGCCGCCTGGTGCACGAGTCATCCAAGGTCTACGCGACCTTCCTGCTCTGGCTGCTGGCCGAGCTGTTCGAGCAGCTGCCCGAGCGCGGCGATGCCGAGTGGCTGCTGCTGGGGCTGTTCTTCGACGAGGCCCACCTGCTCTTCGCCGCGCCGAAGGCCCTGCAAGAGCGCCTCGAACAGGTGGTGCGGCTGATCCGCTCGAAGGGCGTGGGCGTGTATTTCGTCACCCAGTTGCCGGGCGACCTGCCGGACGGCATCCTCGCAGCACGGCCTGCGTGCTTACACTGTGCGCGAGCAGAAGGCCCTGCGTGCGGTCGCCGAGGGGTTTCGCTCCAACCCGGCCTTCGAAATCCTGGAGGCGCTGGCCGGCCTGGGCATCGGTGAAGCCTTGGTCGCCACTCTGGAGGAGAAGGGCGCGCCGGCCATGGTGCAGCGCGTGGCCATCGCCCCGCCGCAGTCGCGCATCGGTCCGCTGAGCGAGGCCGAGCGCATCGAGTTGATCCGCCAATCGCCGCTGCGCGGACGCTATGACCAGCCGGTCGACCGGAACTCGGCCTACGAACTGCTCGGCAGTTTGCTCGATCGGACTATGAAGAGCGCCGTCCGTCGGCCGCCAACCAGCTCGGCCGGGAGCTGATGAGCGGCCTGCTGGGCTCGCTGCTGGGCGGCAAGCGCCGCTGAGCGGGGCGAGGCGCAAGCGGGCAGCCGGCAAACCGGGCGTCGGCGAAGCGCCTTGGCGGGGCTGGCGGGATTGTCGGAAAATCCCGCGCCAAGCCTCCGCCGCGGAGACACTCTCTGCCGGGCCGACCATCGGGGGCAGCTCATGCTTGTCGACAGCCGCATCAAATTCCGCCATCTGGTCAGCTTCCTCGAAGTGGCCCGCCAGCGCAGCTTCGCCAAGGCGGCGGACGCCCTGGCCGTGTCCCAGCCGGCGATGTCCAAGACTCTCAAGGAGCTGGAGGAGATCCTCGACGCCCGACTGTTCGAGCGCAGCAAGTCCGGGGTTTCGCTGACCCCGGCGGGGATCACCTTCCTGCGCTATGCCGGGCCCTGCGTGCAGGCCCTGCGCGACGGCGTCAACACCCTGCGCGGCGACAGCCAGGCCGGCGGGGTGGTGCGCGTCGGGGTGCTCTCGACGGTGGAGAGCCAGGTGGTGCCGGAAGTGGTGCTGCGCCTGCACCGCAACCACCCGGCGCTGGTGGTCAGCGTCGCCACTGGCCTCAGCGCCTACCTGCTTTCGCAGCTACGGGGCGGCGAACTGGACCTGGTGGTGGGACGGATGACCGACAGCCCGGAAATCCGCGGGCTGACCTTCGAGCACCTGTACAGCGAGTCCATGGCGCTAGTGGTCCGGCCCGGGCACCCGCTGCTTGATGCCGATCTGTCCGACTTGGCGCCGCTGGGCGACTACCCGCTGATCCTGCCGCTGGCCGGGACCACCATCCGCCAGTATGCCGATAGCTTCTTCGTCCAGTGCGGCATTCCCCTGCCGGCACAGCGCCTGGAAACCCTCTCGCCGGCGCTGAGCCGCCGCTATGTGCTGTCCAGCGACGCGCTCTGGCTGGCGCCGCTGGATGCGGTGCGCCTGGACCTGCAGGCCGGCGAACTGGTCGAGCTGGCGTTGGGCGCGCGCGAAGCCGGCGGCTCGATCGGCTTCTGCTGGAACTCGGCGCTGCCGCTGCCGCTGGCCGCGCAGTGGTTTTGCGACGAGCTGCGGCAGGTAGCCAAGGAGCTGAGTGGGGGGAATTGATACATAACCATTTGGTTATGTTTGCGGGCGTTCTTTTCAATTTTCATCGGGACGTGGCGGTGTGACACTTTGCCTCGCATAGCCGCCTTGCGGTCTGGCGACTCCACAATCCCTGTCGGAAACCACCGGTCCGGACTTCACCCATCTGAAGATGGGCAAGTACGACAACGACCTGCTGCTCAACTTCAACCACGGCGGCCTGCCGGTCGGCGAGCGCGTCATCATGTGCGGCCGGGTGCTTGACCCGTACGGCAATCCGGGTCCACACACCCTGGTGGAAATGTGGCAGGCCAACGCCGGTGGCCGCTACCGTCACAAGAACGACAGCTACCTGGCGCCGCTGGACCCGAACTTCGGTGGTGTCGGTCGCACCCTGACCGACGCGGACGGCTACTACTATTTCCGTACTATCAAGCCAGGTCCCTATCCTTGGCGCAATGGCCCGAACGAATGGCGCCCGTCGCACATCCACGTGTCCATCAGCGGCCCGTCGATCTCCACCAAGCTGATCACCCAGATGTACTTCGAGGGTGACCCGCTGATTCCGAAGTGCCCGATCGTCCGCGCCATCGCCAACCCGGCTGCCGTCGAAACCCTGACTGGCCGCCTGGACCTGAGCAGCAACGTGCCCATGGACTGCCTGGCGTACCGTTTCAACATCGTGCTGCGTGGCCGGCGTCAGACCCGTTTCGAGAATCAGTGAGAAGGAGCCGGCCATGAAATACGAACTGCTGCCGGAAACCCCCTCGCAAACCGCCGGTCCCTATGTGCACATCGGCCTGGCCGGCGCCGCTGCCGGCAACCCGACCCGCGAACAGGAAATCTGGAACGAGATGGCCAAGGATGACGCCGCAGACGAGCACATCATCCTGATCTGCAAGGTCATCGACGGTAACGGTCACCTAGTCCGCGACTCCTACTTGGAGCTCTGGCAGGCCAACCATGAAGGCGTCTACGACACTGCTTACGATCTGGAGAGGTCCTTCAACGGCTTCGCCCGCACCGCGACTATCTTTGATGCCGGCGAATGGACCGTGAAGACCATCAAGCCGGGCGTGGTGAAGAACGCCGCCGGCAAGCCGATGGCGCCGCACATCAGCGTGTCGCTGTTCGCCCGCGGCATCAACATCCAGCTGCAGACCCGCCTCTACTTCGACGACGAAGTCGAGGCCAACGCCGCCGATCCGGTGCTGAACCTGATCGAGCAGCCGGAGCGTCGCAAGACCCTGATCGCCAGACGTTGCGAAGTGGACGGCAAGACCTCCTACCGCTTCGACATCCGCATCCAGGGCGAAGGGGAAACGGTGTTCTTTGACTTCTGAGGTCATGCACCGGCCGGCGCCCGCGCAAGCGGTGCGCCGGCACTTTGTAGAGCGACTGGCGGCGTCGGGCTTTCAAGCCGACGCCGCGCAGTCGTTTGCGCTCGACCAACTGGCCGAGTGGCTGGAAGAGCTGCTGGGTGGCCGGCGCAGCTGGCTGCGCCGGCCCGTCACCGGCCTTTACCTGTGGGGTGGGGTGTGGCAAGAGCTTCGTCATGGACTGCTTCTTCCAGGCCGCGCCGCTGACAGCCAAGCGCCGCGTGCACTTCCACGCCTTTTTGCAGGAGCTGCAGGTGCGTCTGCTGGCCCACACGGGGCAACCCGATCCCCTGGCGCGGGTCGCCGGGGAACTGGCTGGCGAGGTGCGCCTGCTCTGCTTCGACGAACTTCACGTGCATGACATCGGCGACGCCATCCTCCTCGGGCGTCTGCTCGAGGCACTGCTGCAGGCGCGGGTGGGGGTGGGGCTGGTGATCACCTCCAACTATGCGCCGCTAGCGCTCTGTCCGAACCCGCCGCCCGCCGCCCGCCGCCCGCCGCCCGCCTGGGCAACGGCAGCGTCTGCTTCGTCGGCATCGGCCTGCCGTCCAAGGCTGCCAACCTGGCCCGGCTGACCCACGCTCCGGAAGTGGTGCTGATCTACGAATCCGGCCCGATCGGCGCCAAGCCTTCCGTGCTGCCGTTGTCCATCGGCGACGGCGAGCTGGCCGAAACCGCCGACACCGTGGTCCCGACCGGCGAGGTCTTCCGCTACTGGCTGCAGGGCGGGCGCATCGACGTCGGCTTCCTCGGCGCGGCCCAGGTCGACAAGTACGGCAACATCAACACCACGGTGATCGGCGACTACCACCAGCCGAAGGTGCGCCTGCCCGGCGCCGGCGGCGCGCCGGAGATCGCAGGCAGCGCGAAGAAGGTGCTGATCATCCGCAAGCAGTCGCACCGCACCTTCGTCGACAAGCTGGCCTTCATCACCTCGGTTGGCCACGGCGAGGGCGGCGACCACCGCAAGCAGCTCGGCCTGCTCGGTGCCGGTCCCGTGGCGATCATCACCGCCCTGCACCCGGGCGTGACCCGCGAGCAGGTGATCGAGAACACCGGCTGGCAGATCCGCTTCGCCGACCGGGTGGCGGTGACCGAGGCGCCGACCGAGACCGAGCTGGTCGCCCTGCGCGATCTGGAAGCCCGTACGGCCGCTGCCCACGGGTGAGGAATGAGCCGCGACGTCTTCATCTGCGACGCCGTGCGCACGCCCATCGGCCGCTTCGGCGGCGCGCTGGCCGCGGTGCGTGCCGACGACCTGGGCGCGATTCCGCTGAAAGCCCTGCTCGAGCGCAACCCGCAGCTCGATCCTGAAGCCATCGACGATGTGTTCTACGGCTGCGCCAACCAGGCCGGCGAGGACAACCGCAACGTGGCGGGCATGTCGCTGCTGCTCGCCGGCCTGCCGGAGACGGTGCCGGGCGTGACCCTCAACCGCCTGTGCGCCTCGTGCATGGACGCGGTGGGCACTGCTTTCCGCGCCATCGCCAGCGGCGAGATCGAACTGGCCATCGCCGGCGGCGTGGAGTCCATGTCCCGTGCGCCCTTCGTGATGGGCAAGGCCGACAGCGCCTGGTCGCGCAACATGAAGATCGAAGACACCACCATGGGCTGGCGCTTCGTCAACCCGCTGCTGAAAGCCCAGTACGGCGTCGAGGCCATGCCGCAGACCGCCGACAACGTGGCCGAGGACTACGGCATCTAGGACGCCTTCGCCCTGCGCAGCCAGCAGCGCGCCGGTCGCGCCCAGGCGGGAGGCTTCTACGCCGAGGAAATCGTCCCGGTGGTGATCAAGGGCAAGAAGGGCGACACCGTGGTGGCTGCCGACGAGCATCCGCGTCCGGACACCACCCCCGAAGCCCTGGCCAAGCTCAAGCCGGTCAACGGCGAGGGCAAGACCGTCACCGCCGGCAACGCCTCGGGCATCAACGACGGCGCTGCCGCGATGATCCTGGCTTCCGCCGAAGCCATCGCCAAGTACGGCCTCAAGCCCCGCGCCAAGGTGCTCGGCATGGCGGCCGCCGGCGTCGCCCCGCGCGTCATGGGCATCGGCCCGGTGCCGGCGGTGCAGAAGCTGTGCGAGCGCCTGAACCTGGCGGTCGCCGACTTCGACGTGATCGAGCTCAACGAAGCCTTCGCTGCCCAGGGTCTGGCCTGCCTGCGCGAGCTGGGCCTCGCCGACGACGACGCCCGGGTCAACCCCAACGGCGGCGCCATCGCCCTCGGCCATCCGCTGGGCATGAGCGGCGCGCGCCTGGTGCTGACCGCCCTGCACCAGTTGGAGAAATCCGGCGGCAAGAAGGGCCTGGCGACCATGTGCATCGGCGTCGGCCAGGGGCTGGCGCTGGCCATCGAGCGCGTCTGACGCGACGCCCCGGTGTGGCACCGCTGGCGGACAAGCGCTGCGCGCGTTGTCCGCCCTACGGAAATGGTGCGGTGTGGGTTACGGCGTAGGGTGGACAACGGCGCAGCCTTGTCCACCATGACTGCAGGGCCGTACAGCCATCGCTTTCTGTTTCAGGACGAATCGACTTGAGCAACCAACTCTTCGATGCCTACTTCACCAGCGCGCCGATGCGCGCGGTGTTCTCCGACCACGGGCGGCTGCAGGGCATGCTCGACTTCGAGGCCGCGCTGGCGCGGGCCGAGGCGAAGGTCGGATTGATTCCCGAGGCCGCCGTGGCGCCGATTGCCGGCGCCTGCGTGGTCGAACGCTTCGATGTCGCCGCCCTGGCCCAGGCCATCGCCACGGCCGGCAACTCGGCGATTCCGCTGGTCAAGGCCCTCGGCCGGCAGGTCGCCGCCGTGGATGCCGAGGCCGAGCGCTACGTGCACCTGGGCGCCACCAGCCAGGACGCCATGGACAGCGGCCTGGTGCTGCAGCTGCGCGCTGCCGTCGCGCTGTTCGAAACCGAACTGGAGCAACTGGCCGAGGACCTTGCCGTCCAGGCTGAGCGTCATGCCGACACCCCCCTGGCCGGCCGTACCTGGCTGCAGCACGCCACCCCGGTGACCCTCGGCATGAAGCTCGCCGGCCTGCTCGGCGCCATCACCCGCCAGCGCCAGCGTCTGGCCGAGCTGAGGCCGCGCCTGCTGGTTCTGCAGTTCGGCGGCACCGCCGGCACCCTGGCGGCGCTGGGCGACCAGGCCCTGCCGGTGGCCGAGGCATTGGCCCGGGAACTCGACCTGACCCTGCCCGAGCAGCCCTGGCACACCCAGCGCGACCGCCTGGCCGAATTCGCCGGCTGGCTCGGTCTGCTCGCCGGCACCCTCGGCAAGCTCGGCCGCGACCTTGGCTTGCTGATGCAGACCGACGTCGGCGAGGTGTTCGAGCCGTCGGCACCGGGCAAGGGCGGCTCCTCGACCATGCCGCACAAGCGCAACCCGGTCGGCGCCGCCGTGCTGATCGGCGCCGCCACCCGCGCGCCGGGTCTGGTCGCGACCATGCTCGCCGCCATGCCCCAGGAGCACGAGCGCAGCCTCGGCCTCTGGCATGCCGAGTGGGAAACCCTGCCCGAACTGTGCTGTCTGCTGTCCGGTGCGCTGCAGCAGGCCCGTCTGCTGCTGCCGGGACTGGAAGTGGACGCCGCGCGCATGCGCGAGAATCTCGACCTGACCCGGGGCCTGGTGCTCGCCGAGGCGGTGAGCATCGCCCTGGCCCAGAGGCTGGGCCGCGAGCGTGCCCATCATCTGGTCGAGCAGTGTTGCCGCCAGGCCGTCGCCGAGGGCCGCCACCTGCGCGCCGTGCTCGGCGACCACGCCGAAGTGACGGCCGAGCTGTCCGCCGCCGAGCTGGACCGCCTGCTCGATCCGGCCCATTACCTTGGCCTGGCGCAGCGCTGGGTCGCCCGTGCCGTGGCCGAACACCGCGCCACCCACCGCTGAAGGAGCTTCCAATGCCGACCGTGCAACTCGCCGATGGCGCACTGAACTACCGGATCGACGGCCCCACGGGCGCGCCAGTGCTGGTGCTGTCCAACTCCCTGGGCACCGACCTGCGCATGTGGGACACCCAGATCCCGGCCTTCGCCGAGCACTTCCGCGTGCTGCGCTACGACACCCGTGGCCACGGCCATTCGCTGGTCAGCCAGGGTCCCTACAACATCGAGCAGCTTGGCCGCGACGTGCTGGCGCTGATGGATGCCCTGGGCATCGCCAAGGCTTCCTTCTGCGGCCTGTCCATGGGCGGGCTGATCGGCCAGTGGCTGGGCGTCAACGCCGGCGAGCGCCTGCACAAGCTGGTGCTGTGCAACACCGCGGCGAAGATCGGCAACGACGAGGTCTGGAACACTCGTATCGACACCGTGCAGAAGGGCGGCCAGCAGGCCATGCGCGACCTGCGCGACGCCTCGATCGCGCGCTGGTTCACCCCGGAATTCGCCGCCGCCCAGCCGGGCAAGGTCGAGCCGATCGTCGGCATGCTGGCGCAGACCGCGCCCGAGGGCTATGCCGCCAACTGCGCGGCGGTGCGCGATGCCGACTTCCGCGAGCAGCTCGGTGTAGTTGCGGTACCGACGCTGATCGTCTGCGGCACCCAGGACGCGGTGACCACCCCGGAGCATGGCCGCTTCATGCAGGAGAGCATCCCGGGCGCCGAGCTGGTCGAGTTCCACGCCGCGCACCTGTCCAACGTCGAGGCCGGCGAGGCCTTCACCCTGGCGGTGCTGGATTTCCTCCTCAAGTAAGCACAGGGCGTAGGGTGGGCAACGGCGCAGCCTTGCCCACCGAGGCAGCGGCGGACAAGCGCTCCGCGCGTTGTCCACCCTACGAAAATACGGCAGGCCGTAGGGTGGAAAACCCGCGCAGCGGTTTTCCACCATCTGCTCTGCCTCTATCAATGCTTTGCTCGTTCCTGGCGAGCCGAGCGGGAGTACCGCAATGGACGAAAAGCAACGCTACGACGCCGGCATGCAGGTGCGCCGCGCGGTGCTCGGCGACGCCCACGTCGAGCGCAGCCTGAAGAACCTGGCCCCGTTCAACGAAGAGTTCCAGGAGATGATCACCCGCCATGCCTGGGGCGACATCTGGACCCGTCCGGGCCTGCCGCGCCATACCCGCAGCCTGATCACCATCGCCATGCTGATCGGCATGAACCGCGAGGGCGAGCTGAAGCTGCACCTGCGGGCGGCGAAGAACAACGGCGTGACCCGCGACGAGATCAAGGAAGTGCTGATGCAGAGCGCCATCTACTGCGGCATCCCGGCGGCCAACGCGGCCTTCCACTTGGCCGAGGCGGTGTGGAGCGAGCTGGGCGTGGAATCGCTGGGCTGAGCCGATGTCCGCGAGCCGCCGGTCTGCCTCCTGCTGGCGGGCGAGGGCGCTGTCGCCAGCCTGCGCATGGGAATCCGGCCCGCCTGTCTGGCGGGCCATGGAAGGGAGAGTCAGAACAGCGAAATCGGATAATTGACGACCACGCGGTTTTCGTTCCAGCTGGTGTTGGTGCCCCAGTTGGCGCGCTTGGTGGAGTTGCGCAGCTTGACGGAGAGGTTTTTCAGCGAGCCGCTCTGGAAGACGTAAGCCAGTTCGTTCTCGCGGCTCCAGGTCTCGCCATTGGTCACGCCATCCCTGTGCACGTTTCTGCCGTCGATGTAGCGGCTCATGAAGGTCATGCCGGGAATGCCAAGGCCCGCGAAATTATAGTCATGGCGGATCTGCCAGGATTCTTCCTTGGGATTGTTGTAGGGGCCGGCATAGACGTCGTTGGGCAGGGGGTCGGCACTGGTGCCGTTTACCTGCAGCCAGCGGTCCTTGCCGGTGAGTTTCTGGTAGGCGAAGGTGAAGGTGTTGCTGCCGGCCTTGAGTGCGAAGCGGCCGAAGAAGGTCTTGTTGTCCAGATCGCCAGCGAGGGCCTGGCCGTCTTCCTCGCCGTCGAAGAGACCCAGCTTGGCGTTGAGCGATACGTTTTTGCTAAACGGCTGGGTATGGCGGATCTCGAAGTAGCGCTGTTTGTAGAGGTCCTCTAGTTGCGCGAACCAGGCGCTGAGCATGGTCCTGCCTTCGTTGAAGGTGTACTCGACGCCACCGAAGTTGAAGCGGTCGGAACTGCCGCCTTTAATGCCGTCGATCGTCATGTCCTCCATGCTGGCATCGTTACGCGGACTGGTCTCGCGCATTTGTCCGGCATAGATCGTCACATTCTTGATTTCCTTGGAGGTGAGCATGCCGCCCTGGAATGTCTGCGTCAGGCCGCGTCCGTCGTCCGAGCTCAGAATGGGCAGTACCGGATTCCATTCGCCGACCTTGATTTCGGTATCGGAATAACGTGCCTTGAAAGCGACGCCGAAGCGACCGAAATCGTCGGCCGGGTCGCCGTCCTTGCCGACCGGCAGCAGCTGGGTGCCGCCGGTGCCCTTGCCGCCGTCGAGCTTGACCGACCAGAGCCCGAGCAAATCGATACCGAAGCCGACCGGACCTTCGGTGTAGCCCGACTTGACGTCGAGGATGAAGCTCTGCGTCCACTCCTCGACCTTGCCCCGGGTAGCCCCGTGGTCGTAATCACGATTCAGATAGTAGTTGCGCAGGTTCAGTGTGCCCTTGGCATCTTCGAAGAAAGCGGCCTGGAGCGGGCCGGACGAAAGGGATGCGGCTATCGCAAAGGGGAGCGCGATACGGCAAGGCTTCACGAGCCGAACAAGTGTGATTCTCATTGTTGTTGTTCCTGAAAAGGTGACTTCTGGGCATGCAGGCGCCCCTCCGCCATGGCGGACGTCTACACATTCGGGGGCTTCGGCGCGATGGCTACTGCCGGGGCGGGCTGGGTCTGAGCATGGGGAAGGGGCCTCGAAAGCATTGTTGTTGTTATCGAAAGAGCCCCCGTTCACACGCTGGGGCTGCTTGGGCTATCGGCATTCAGGGTGGTCCTGATGGCGATGTGTCGATGCTAGTAACAAAAGCTTTCAGCAGCCTTTCATGAGACTTTCAGAGCCAGCCCTTTCAAGGTCTTTGGCCGAACGCCGATCGGCTGCTTGCCGGCAAGGCTGTAGGAGCAGATTTATCTGCGATTGGCGGCAAGAGCAGAAGCATCGCGAATAAATTCGCTCCTACCGAAGCGGTATCAACCTCACTCCCCCGGCTCTTCCCCCATGGGAAAGTGCAAGACCTTGAAAGGGGTGACTTTCAGAGCTTGTTCGCCGATTGGCGGCATTGGTTCGTGGCCGTTGTCTGTTCGTTGGGTCGGGAGAGCTGTTCTCGGCGGCGCCGTGCCGAAGCCTTCCTTCTTCCCGGCGATCCTGCGAAGAACCAAAAAAGGCCCGCCGTGGAGGCGGGTCAAACCCTCGCAGAAGCAAAACGGTGACAGTCAGAACAGAGAGAGCGGGTACTGGGCGATGAGGCGCTGCTCGTTGAACTGGTTGTTGCTGCCATAGTCGCGGCGCATGGTGGTGTTGCGCCAGCGCAGGGTCAGGTTCTTCGCCGCGCCGCTCTGCACCACGTAGGCCAGCTCGCTCTCGCGGCCCCATTCTTCGCCGTCGTCGACGGCGCCGGTATGGATGTTCTTGCCGCTGATGTAGCGGGTCATGAGGGTCAGCCCCGGCACGCCCATGGCGGCGAAGTTGTAGTCGTAGCGCAGCTGCCAGGAGCGCTCGCGGGCGTTGTCGTAGCTGGAGTTGTAGCTGTCGTTGGCCAGGGTGCCGCCGCTGGTGCCGTTGACCCGCAGCCACTTGCTGTCGCCGCTGACCCGCTGCAGGCCCAGGTAGAAGGTGTGCGCGTTGTACTTGAGGGAGAACAGTCCGGACAGCACCTTGTTGTCCAGATGGCCTTCCAGCGCGCTGCCGTCGTCCTCGCCGTCGAAGTAGCCGATGTTGGCGCCCAGGCTCCAGTCGTTGCCGAGCGGCTGGGTGTGCAGCAACTGGACGTAGCGCTGCTTGTAGATGTCCTTCAGGCGGGCATACCACATGCCGACGGTGGTTCGCTTGTCGTTGAAGCTGTACTCCGCACCGCCGAAGTCGAAGTCGTCCGACTTGCGGTCGCTGGTATAGGGACTGGTGCCGAACAGCGTCATGTCCTCCATGCTGCCGTCGTCGCGCGGGCTGTTGCCGGTGATGTGGCCGGCATACAGGGTCAGGTTCTTGATGTCCCTGGAGGTGAGCATGGAGCCGCGGAAGATCAGCGGCAACGAGCGGCCATCGTCGGAGCGCAGGATCGGCAGCACCAGCGCCCATTCGCCGACGCGCAGTTCGGTTTCGGAATACTTCATCTTGCCGGATATGGCCAGGCGGCCGAACTGGTCGGCGGGCTTGCCGTCCTTGTCAAGCGGCAGCAGCTGGGTGCCGCCGGTGCCCTTGCCGCCATCGAGCTTGAGCGAGTACAGGCCGAGCACGTCGATGCCGAAGCCGACTGGGCCTTCGGTGTAGCCGGACTTGAGGTCGAGGATGAAGTTCTGGGTCCACTCCTCGGCCTTGCTGCGGGTGGCGTTGTTGCCGTTCTCCGTTGGTTTTCGTAAGGCATGAGCAGCTCCTCCGGCCAGACACGGGGTGGCAGGGGGGTAAGGCGATGGTCCTTGGCTGGCAGGGGGCCGGCAGGGTCTCAATTGTCGATAGAAAGCCCGATCAGCGGGGATGCGCTGGGAAACGGATATAACGGAGAGGCGGTGAAGCGGAAATGCGCGGCATCGAAAAATTCCTTTTGAAATTATTGTTGGAATCGGGAGGCTCTGGCATGGTCCCAAATAGGGAATTATGGTTGCCGCCTGCCCACGGAGGGGTCAATCGGGGGGGGGCGCTTTGGTGCGGTAATCGCACCAATAATTAACTGTTTGGTACATTTGTGTTGATCGACTCGAAGTGCCGCCTAATAATTGTTCCGGATTCCCCCCTTCGCCAGTCCGACCTGCCCGCCATATGGCTTCGGCAGCCGCTGGTGGCCGACTGCTCCAATGTGGAGGATTCATGCACTTTTCCATCGCCACCGTCTCGCTCAGCGGAACCCTGCCGGAAAAGCTCGAGGCGATCGCCGCCGCCGGCTTCGACGGCGTGGAGATCTTCGAGAATGACCTGCTCTACTACGGCGCCAGCCCGCGCGAGGTGCGCAAGCTGGCGGCCGACCTGGGCCTGGCCATTACCCTGTTCCAGCCGTTCCGCGACTTCGAGGGCTGCCGCCGCGACCGCCTGGAGCGCAACCTTGACCGCGCCGAGCGCAAGTTCGACCTGATGCAGGAGCTGGGCACCGATCTGGTACTGGTGTGCAGCAACGTCGCTGGCGACTCTCTCGGCGATCGGCAGATCCTCGTCGACGACCTACGGCTGCTCGCCGAGCGTGCCGGCGCGCGCAACCTGCGCATCGGCTACGAGGCGCTGGCCTGGGGCCGTCACGTCAACACTTGGCAGCAGGTCTGGGATCTCGTCAGGGAAGCTGATCACTCCAGCCTGGGCATGATCCTCGACAGCTTCCACACCCTGTCGCTGAAGGGTGATCCGAGCGCCCTCGCCGAGGTGCCGGGGGAAAAGATCTTCTTCGTACAGATGGCCGACGCGCCGCTACTGGCCATGGATGTGTTGGAGTGGAGCCGGCATTTCCGCTGCTTCCCCGGGCAGGGCGAGTTCGACCTGCCAGGCTTTCTCGCGCCGATTCTCAGGAGCGGCTACCGCGGCCCGCTGTCGCTGGAGATCTTCAACGACGGCTTTCGCGCCGCACCGACCCGCAGCAACGCGGTGGGCGGCTACCGCTCGCTGCTCTACCTGGAGGAGAAGACTCGCCTGCTGCTAGAGCAGCAGGGGCAGCCAGTGGAGCCCGGGGAGCTGTTCGCGCCGCCGCCGGCCAGTCGCTACGACGGCATCGAGTTCCTAGAGTTCGCCGTCGACGACACCCATGCCGTCCGGCTGACTCAGTGGCTGACCCGCCTCGGCTTCGTCGAGGCCGGCCGGCATCGCTCGAAAAACGTCAGCCTGTTGCGCCAGGGCGACATCAACCTGGTGCTCAACGCCGAACCGTATTCCTTCGCCCACGGCTACTTCGAGGCCCACGGCCCGTCGCTGTGCGCCACCGCGTTGCAGGTGCGTGACAGCCATCGGGCGCTGGAGCGCGCCTGCGGCTTCGGCGGCCAGCCGTATCGCGGCCTGGTCGGCCCCAACGAGCGCGAGATTCCCGCAGTGCGTGCGCCGGACAGCAGCCTGATCTATCTGGTCGACCGCGATGCCGAAGGCCACAGCATCTATGAGACCGATTTCGAGCTGAAGGGCGCTGCCGACGGCGGCATCCTCGAGCGCATCGACCACGTGGCCATGGCCCTGCCGGCCGAGGCCATGGATTCCTGGGTGCTGTTCTACAAGAGCCTGTTCGACTTCGAGGCCGACGACGAGGTGGTACTGCCCGACCCCTATGGGTTGGTCAAGAGCCGTGCGGTGCGCAGCCGCTGCGGCTCGGTGCGCCTGCCGCTGAACGTTTCGGAGAACCGCAACACGGCCATCTCCCGCTCGCTATCCACCTATCGCGGTTCCGGCGTGCACCACATCGCCTTCGTCTGCGGCGACATCTTCGCCGCCGTCGAACGGGCCAAGGAGGCCGGCGTGCGCTTGCTGGAGATCCCGCTGAACTACTACGACGATCTGGCCGCACGCTTCGACTTCGACGACGACTTCCTCAGCAAGCTGGCCTATTTCAACATCCTCTACGACCGCGACGCCCAGGGCGGCGAGCTGTTCCATGTCTATACGGAGCCGTTCGCCGAGCGTTTCTTCTTCGAGATCCTGCAGCGCAAGGACTACGCCGGCTACGGGGCGGCCAACGTCGCCGTGCGCCTGGCGGCCATGGCCCAGGCGCGCAGCGGGCACAGCAAGTCCAAGCTGTGAGGCGGCAAAGCCACGGCCTTTCTGTCGTGGCTTTTCTCCTGCTGTGCGGCCATGAATAATGGCGGTCATTCTTCTCATGCAAGATGCCCCCTCCATGCCGGACACCAAGCCTGTCGTCGACCCTGCTGTGCGTCTCCGCCAGCCCCGCAAGAACAACCCGGAAAAGACCCGCCAGGGCATTCTCCTCGCGGCGATCCGCGAGTTCGCCGAGCAGGGTTTGAGCGGCGCGCGGGTAGACGCCATCGCCGAGCGTACCAGCACCTCCAAGCGGATGATCTACTACTACTTCGGCAGCAAGGAGCAGCTCTACCTGGCCGTGCTGGAGAAGCTCTACGGCGATACCCGCGCCACCGAGGCCGCACTTCGGCTCGACGAGTTGGATCCGGAGGCGGCGATCCGCCGGCTGATCGAGTTCACTTTCGACCACCACGACGTCCACGTCGACTTCATCCGGGTGGCGAGCATCGAGAATATCCATCACGGCGAGCATATCGCCCAATCGCAGGTGATCCGTTCTCTGAGCAAGTCGATTGTCACCGAAATTGCCGCGATCCTCGCCCGTGGCGTCGCCGAGGGCGTGTTCCGCGCCGGCATCGATCCGCTCGATCTGCACCTGCTGATCAGTTCGTTCTGCTTCTTCCGCGTGTCCAACCGCTACACCTTCTCGACGATCCACCAGCTTGACCTCGGCGAGCCACAGACCAAGGCACGGCACAGGGAGATAATCTGCGAGGCGGTGATTCGGTATGTCATGGCGTGAGAGGGGCTTCAGGCCGGTTTTGGGGAAAGTGAGGCAGCCGCGTTTTGCGCGGGCTGGGGGCTACTGGTCTGGAGATCTCTTACCGCGGAGACGGCGCTGAGGCCGATGCGCGGCCTGACGGAGCGCCTGCGGTCTGTTTTTCATGCCGGACCTCAATCTAGGCTGGCGAAATGCGCCATCATCCGTCCGGCATCGGCCTGGGCGCCGCTGAACAGCTCGAACGCCTTGACTGCCTGGAACACCGCCATGTTGCTGCCATTGAGGGTCTGGCAGCCGAGGGCGCGAGCGGTGCGCAGCAGCTCGATTTCCCGCGGGAAGTAGATGATCTCCGCCACCCACAGGCCGGCGTGCAGCAATTCGGCCGGCAGGGGCATGCCCGGCAGCTTGGCCATGTCCACCGGCGTGGTATCGACCAGGCCCTGGGCCTCGGCCATGGCGGCGGGCAGATCGCTGCCGGCGATCGCCCGGCCGGCACCGAAGCTGGCGTTGAGGTTGGCGGCCAGGTTGGCGGCTCGGCTCGACGTCGAAGACGGTCAACTGGCGCACACCGGCCTGCAGCAGGGCGTGGGCCACAGCAGCCCCGGCCCCGCCGGCGCCCATCTGCACCACGCGCTTGCGCGCCACTCCCGGCAGGCCGCGGCGGAGGCCCTCGGCGAAGCCCTGGCAGTCGGTATTGTGGCCGATACGCTTGCCGTCCTTGAACACCACGGTGTTCACCGCGCCGATGCCGAGGGCTTCCGCCGACAGCTCATCGAGCAACGGGATGACTGCCTGCTTGCAGGGGAAGGTGATGTTCAGGCCGGTGAAGCCCATGCGCTGGGCGGCGCTCAGCAACTCCGGCAGAGCCTCGCTGCTCGCGCCGAGCTTGTCCAGGTCGATCAGTCGGTACAGGTAGCGGATACCCTGGGCATCGCCCCCGTGCTCGTGCATGGCCGGGGTGCGCGAGCCCTGGATGCCGGCTCCGATCAGACCAGCCAGGATGCTTTGCGGTTTGGCGCTCATGGACTCAATCCCTCTTCAGAAGCTGACTGAAATGTTGCAGGGCCAGGCGATAGCCATGGCTGCCGAGGCCGCAGATCACACCGACGGCGATGTCCGACACGAAGGAATGGTGGCGGAAGGGCTCACGTTTGTGCACGTTGGAAAGGTGCACCTCGATGACCGGCAGTTCGCTGGCGATCAGGGCGTCGCGGATGGCGACCGAGGTATGCGTCCAGGCGGCGGGATTGATCAGGATGCCGGCGCAGCGACCGCGGGCCAGGTGGATCTACTCGATCAACTCGCCCTCATGGTTGGTCTGGCGGAGCTCCACGGCCAGACCGCATTCCTCGGCAGTGCGTGCGCAGAGGTCGGCGATGTCGGCCAGGGATTCACGTCCGTAGGTGGCTGGCTCGCGTGTGCCGAGAAGGTTGAGGTTGGGGCCGTTGAGCACGAGGATTGTGTGTGTCACGCGATTCTCCATTGTTATTAGGGTGGTGGAGGTTTGCAGATAAATTGTACCAATTGGTTAATTCGGTCAGTTACTGGGAATCGCTCAGGGGTAAGGTGCCGGGCGGCAGACTGCAGGCGCCGCCGGCCTGGAAGGTCTGTAACTGTGATGGCACGGGCTTCTGGCGAGTTTCCAGAGTAATCGGCGGCGATGATACAAAGCGTGCGGTTATCGCTCCGGGCAAGCCGGGTCTAGTACGAATGCTTTTATTGCGGGAGAGAAAGCCTTGAGGGGGAAGATTGCACTTCACCTGCCGGCCTGCTTCTGGTAAAAAGAGCACCGCTCGCGGGCGTCGTATAATGGCATTACCTGAGCTTCCCAAGCTCATGACGAGGGTTCGATTCCCTTCGCCCGCTCCAATACTATGTTTTCGGATGCTCCCAAGTTCCCCCGGAAACGCCGCAAACCCAGAGAAACCGGCCCTTGTAGCCGGTTTTTTTGTGCCTGAGTTCTCCCGCGTTCTCCCGTGTATGCCTAGGCACCGTGTATGCCTCCTTGTATGCTTCCGTGTAACTCGAACTTAGGCATACAAGGAAGTGAAGCGAAGCGAGATCAAGCGCCGCCCCCTGGCCGATACCACCCTGGCCAGTCTGGAGCCGGAAGCCACTGCGTACAGGGAGCTGGACGGCGACGGCCTGTACTTCCGGGTGAAGCCCAACGGCACCAAGTCCTGGGAACTGCGCTACAAGAAGCCGGACAGCAAATGGAGCTGGCACGGGCTGGGAGGCTATCCCGATCTGTCCGGCGCCATGGCCCGTGAAAAGGCGCGGGAAGCAAAGCGCCTGGTGGCCAGCGGCACCGATCCGGTACAGCACAAGGTCGCCCAGCGAGAGGCCAAGGAGGTAGCCAGCGCCAACACCTTTGCCGCCGCTGCCGAGTATTGGTTTCAGCGAAAGGCGCAGGACGGACGCGCCGACAGCACCCTGCGCCTCATGCGCGGCTATCTGGACAACGACGTGCTGCCCGCCCTGGGCGACAAGCTGCTGACCGAAATCACCCGCCGCTCCTGCGCCGACCTACAGGAGCGCATCGAGGCCCGAGGCGCGCTGAACACCCGCGACAAGATTCGCGTCGCCCTGCGCCAGATATTCAGCCAGGCCATTGCCCGTGGCCTGTGCGAGAACAACCCGGCCAGCGAGCTGGGCGCGATCGCCGCACCGACCCCGAAGGCCAGGCAATACCCGCACCTGTTGGAGCCTGAGTTGCCGGCCTTCCTGCAAGCCCTGCGCCGTAGCACCAACCGCACCCCGGCTCGTGTCGCCACCTGGCTTGTGCTGTGGACGGCCAGCCGGCCCAGTGTTGTGCGCTATGCCGAGTGGAGCGAAATCGACTTCGAGCGTGCCCTGTGGAGCATTCCCGCCGACAAGATGAAAGCGCGCCGGGATCACGTCACCCCGCTGTGCCGGCAAGCCCTGGAGGCTCTGCGCGAGCTTCACCGCATGACCGGGCGCGGTCGCTACCTGTTCCCCGGCATCGGTGCAAAGAAGCCCGTCATCAGTGAAAACACCATCAACCTGACGCTGAACAAGGTGGGGTACAAGGGCCGCCTGGTAGGGCATGGCAGCCGCCACATGGCCAGCACCCTGCTAAGGGAGCACGGCTGGGAAAAAGACTTCGTGGAAGCCCTGCTGGCGCACAAGGAGCAAGGCGTGGCTGGCGTCTACAACCAAGCCGCCTACCTGGAGCAGCGCCGCGCCATGCTCCAGTGGTATGCCGATTATCTGGACGCACTGGAAGCCGGAATGACCCCGGCACAGCGCGCCGACTTCGACGCCCTGGTAAACACCACCGGAACCAACGTGGTGACGCTCAAGCGCGCATAACCGACCAGATACCCACCGATTCCCAATCCGGCGTAACCCATGCGAAAAGTACGGGTATAATGCGCCATCACTGTCGATTCATACAGACACCGAGTTACCGGCCAGCCTAGCCCGACGGGGCGAAAAGCGGGTTCCCCATCCGCCCGGCTGGTCGATCTATTCAATGGGGAGCGCCTGGGGAGGCGGGATGACTTCACGGCAGGGCCGCGTCAGGCTGGATAGGATCGCCGCAGAGTGGGCGGAAGAAAGCGTAATTAACCCGCCCATGCTGGCATCGGAGTTGGCCGCAGTCCTGCGCTCGGTATCGCCAGAAAACCAGCCCATCCATGAAGCGTATGTGTCTGCGCTACTGAGCAGCAATCCGTCTGGCGCTGGCGCCATCACATTCGGAGCGCTCGCTGCCTATTTCGATGAAGTTGGCCAACGCTAAGGACGCGCAGCTACAGAAAGCCCTAGCACTACAGTTGCATTTTTGAAATGAGATGAGCCCGCCTGGCCCCGGCCTGATGAGCCCTTCGCCAACATGACCAGGCAATGATCTGTGCCGGATCGA